>CAYOVC010000203.1:0-5490 GCA_964407305.1 uncultured Bacteroidaceae bacterium
ATACCTTACAGGTTCGTATAACTCGGTGGGTTCGTCAGAAAACCGGATATTCTCAAGGTGCCTGTCGATTAAATGTTGCGCTTCAGCAAGTGTATACATAACATCAGATTTTAGCGGTATTTTTTAACGGATGAACGCGAATCTAAGGTACTTCCATTTTTGCACCGTACCAAGCAAACCACTCTTTTTTTAACGATAATTTAAGCGTGACCGTTATTCCCTGAAGTCAAATAATTCGGGAGCAATTACCAGAGTAAAAGAATGAATACATATGAACTTTGGCACGGGCATTGCCGTTATAGAAAGGATCTGTTACAAATGCTCTTTTAAACAGATCCTGACAAGAAAGCGTTTTCCAGGGAAAGGAAATCACATATTATGCTTAAATTTGTAACCTTAATTAAATGCTGATGGTAAAAACACAAATACGCCTTCAACTTTCAATATTTCTTCTGCTGGCTTCCTCCATTTTGTTACCTGCCCAGGGCTATGAGATCAAGCTTCGCGCACCCGACTTTTCCGGTCAGGAGGTAATCCTTGCAGAGTATTTTACAAGCAGGATGGTGCCAAAAGATACTGCACGGCTCAGCATCCTCGGTGAGGCAGTATTCCAGGGAGATCAACCGTTTGACGGTGGATTATATATCATGTTTTTCTCCCCGGAACACTATTTTGACTTTCTGCTGGATGAGAACCAGTCATTCAGTATCACCGTCGACAGCTCAGATTATACCGGTAGAACAACATTTGAAGGGTCGGCCGATAACACACTGTTTTACACCTATAAACAATACCTTTCAAAGCAGAGGGAGCTGCAAAAACAGTACTCGAATCAATTGGCGGCCGCTCAGAATGGATCCGATTCCACTGCGGCGAAGCAAAAACTTGAAAAGCTGAATAAAGAGATGGAGGCCTATATCGACAGGATGATCTCGCAAAACGATGGTTCTTTCTTTTCAACATTCCTTCTCGCAACAAAAGAGGTGCGGGCACCAGAGAAGATAGTCACCGGGACAAAAAGAGAACAGGATTCCATTCGTTATGTCTATTACAAAGCGTACTATTTTGACAATTTTGATCTCTCCGACATCAGGCTGCTCCATACCCCACTTTATGAACCAAAAGTCAAGACATACATCAACCAGGTGGTGCCGCGGCACCCCGACTCACTCATCGTAGCTGTCGACAACCTTATAAAGAGATCCAGATCAAGGGATGAAATTTTCCGGTATATGCTCATAACCCTTTTCAATAATTTTGCCGAGAGTAAGATCATGGGGATGGACAAGGTCTACTTCCACATTGCAGAGAAATATTACATTCCCGAAGCAACCTGGAGCAGTAAGGATTTTATTGATCAATTGCAGGAAAACCTTGAAAAAAGCAAACCTACTTTTATTGGTAACATTGCCCCCGATTTTGAACTGAAAGGAATTCCAAAGGACCATTTTCTAATGGCAGAAATGGATACCGTCATCAAAAAAGATCCACACGTGGGTTATTCTTTCAGGCTTTCACAAATTCCCGCAGCGTATACGTTGCTCTATTTCTGGGAAGCAGATTGCGGACATTGTAAAAAATCGACCCCTGCCCTTTACAAGGTATATGAAAAATACAGGGATCAGAATGTCCAGGCGTTGTCGGTCCATGTAATCAATTCAGTAGAGGGTAAGACAAAATGGGTCGATTTTGTAAATGAGCATGAAACGCTCGACTGGATCAACTGCTGGAGTCCGTATGATAATGAATTCCGGAAGTTATATAATCTTCAAAGTTTTCCCCAGCTTTTTTTACTTGACAAGGACAAAAAAATATTGGCTAAAAGCTTGTCTGCTGAACAGGCTGATGAAATACTTGGCAGGTTTTTGAGTAACTGATTTTTATGAACCCTTTATCTTAACAAATCGAACAAATGCAATACAAAAAGATCCTGTTAAAACTGGAAGATGGAAACACCTTTGAAGGCTACTCCTTTGGGTATGAAGGCAGCACCGCGGGTGAAGTTGTTTTTAACACTGCGATGACCGGGTATCCGGAGAGTCTGACGGATCCATCCTACCGGGGTCAGATCCTTGTCCTCACTTATCCGATTGTTGGTAATTACGGGGTGCCGCATGAAACCCTTGAAAACAATATGCACCGTTTTTTCGAATCCAATACACTCCACATATCTGCCCTGATCATCAGCGATTACTCTGATGAATACTCCCATTGGAATGCAGAAAAAAGCCTGGGCGAATGGCTCACTGAAAACCGGATACCAGGTATATTCGGAATTGATACAAGGTTGCTGACCAAACTTCTGAGGGAGAAGGGATCCATGCTCGGAAAAATTATTTTCGACAACCAGGAGCCGGAGTGGTATGACCCCAACCAGGAGAACCTCGTTGAGCAGGTAACCACAAAAAAAACAGAGGTCTATGGCAAAGGAAAACATAAGATCCTTCTGATCGATTGCGGAGTAAAGTACAATATTATCCGGTATCTTTTAGAGCGGGATACTACGGTTATCAGGGTTCCATACGACCACGACATTTCAAAAGAGGAATATGACGGACTTTTTATCTCCAATGGTCCGGGAGATCCCAAAAAGTGTGCAGCAACAATTGAAGAGCTTTCTAAAGCATACCAGAATGATACCCCGATCTTTGGAATATGCCTGGGAAACCAGCTGATGGCTCTGGCTGCCAATGCCGATACCTATAAGCTCAAGTACGGACACAGGAGCCACAACCAACCGGTCATTCAATCCGGAACTCCGAGGGCATATATCACCTCGCAAAACCACGGTTTTGCTATTGACAACAACACACTGCCCGGCGAGTGGGAACCACTGTTCATTAACCTGAACGACCAGACCAATGAAGGGATGAGGCATAAATCCAAACCCTTCTTTTCTACACAGTTCCATCCTGAAGCCTCGGGCGGACCAACAGACACCGCACACCTGTTTGATGAATTTATCGACATGATTATGCAGGCGAAAAAGTAAGCTGCTTCGCATTAACAAGGTGAATCACTGTATTCGGAATACCAAAAAAGAAATTTATTTCCTGATCTGACCATTACCGTAGATCACATACTTTGTAGTAGTGAGCTCCCTGAGTCCCATCGGACCTCTTGCATGCAACTTCTGGGTGCTGATCCCGATTTCGGCACCATATCCAAATTCAAAACCATCTGTAAATCTGGTGGAGGCATTGACGTAGACTGCTGCAGCATCAATTCTGTCCAGAAAGTACTGTGCATTTCCATAATCTGAGGTAACAATGGATTCTGAATGGGAGGAACCATATTGATGAATATGTGCAATAGCATGGTCCAGTGAATCTACTACTTTGGCACTGATAATATAATCGAGGTATTCAGTTCCCCAATCCTCCTCTGTGGCCTCTTTTGTCCCTGGGAGGAATGTGCAGACCACCTCATCTCCACGTACTTCAACACCGGCATCAACAAGTGCCTTCCCGATAACAGGAATTGCCTTTTCTGCAATATCAGCATGAATCAGCAGGCTCTCTGCAGCATTACAAACTCCGGGACGGTGGGTCTTGGAGTTCACAACAATATTTTTTGCCATCTCAAGATTGGCTGAAGCATCTACGAACACGTGACAATTACCAACGCCGGTCTCAATGACCGGAACGGTACTGTTCTGAACCACGGCTTGTATCAGTCCGGCACCTCCCCTCGGAATAAGAATATCCAGGTAATCATTCAATTTCATCATGGCATTGGCACTTTCCCTGGTAGTATCTGTAACCAATTGTATCATATCGGGATTGTATCCCCTTTTACCGATCACCTCTCTGAAAATGTTAACAATGGCATGATTTGAATGGAAGGCCTCCTTACCCCCCCGAAGCAGGCATACATTTCCTGTTTTGATGCACAAGCCCCCCACATCAGCCGTTACATTCGGACGTGATTCATAGATGACACCAACTACACCAAGGGGTACCCGTTTCTTACCGATCATCAATCCGTTCGGTCGCTTCTTCATCTCGAGGACCTCACCAACTGGATCCTCAATTCCGGCAATCTGTTTTAACCCTTCGGCAATTCCCTTTATCCTCTCTTCATTCAGTGTAAGCCTGTCAACAATCGCTCCTTTTAGTTCCATCTCCTCAGCACTGCGAAGGTCCTTTTTGTTCTCTTCAAGCAAAGGGCCTGTTTCGTTCACCAACTTTTCAGCTACCTCTGTTAATATTGCGTCTTTTGCACTTGTTTCAAGATGGGCTAACTCATATGATGCCTCTTTTGCTCTTTTCCCTAATTCAATCATTTTTTCCATATCTCATGCTTTAATAGTTGATCATCCGTTAATAAACATTTCGTTTGCCGGTCTTGTCAGTAAAAAAATCACTGAACCGGAAACTGATCTGGTTTCAGGATAATTTCTGATCGGTAGCATTGCTGACAAACAGTGTACCATATTTTCCTCCCTCCAGGATATCATAGATTACATACGCCTCGGTACCATCAGCAATGACCACATCAATATTTTTCTGCCTGCACAGTTCTGCAGCTTTAATCTTGGAACCCATTCCACCCCGGCCAAGTCCGGATTTTCCGTTGGTAATGACCCCCTTTAGCTCTTTGCTTTCTCTGTTTACCGTAGGAACCTGCTTCGCATTGCTGTTTACTTCCGGATTATCGGTGAAAACACCATCCGTTGTGGTCAGCATAATCAGCAGGTCTGCATTGACCAGCTCTGCTACAAGAGCAGAAAGCATATCGTTATCGCCAAATTCAATTTCTACAGTGGAAACCGTATCATTTTCATTAATCACAGGTGTCACCCCCATCTCCAACAATTTCTCAATGGTATTCCGGGCATTTCTTCTTCTCACCGGGTCCTCAATACCATCCCTGGTAAGCAATACCTGTCCGATCACCTGGTTATACTCCTTAAAGAATGTTTCATACATCCGGAGCAAAGCGGCCTGACCGATAGAGGCAAGAGCCTGTCTTTCAGCAACATTTTCAGGCTTTTTGTTTAAATTCATGATCCCCATCCCGGAGCCTACCGCCCCGGATGTAACAAGAATGATCTCTCTTCCCTCATTACACAGTCCCGCGATTACCCTGGCAAGTTTTTCCAGGCTCAGCAGATTGATCTTTCCATCTTCATGGGTAATCAATGCCGTTCCGACCTTCACAATAATCCGCTGCTTGTCCTTCAACAATTTTCTGTGGTTCATTTTTTTTCAGTATAACTATTAAATATTTAAGTCTGCTTGTAAAAACAACCTGTCAACCTCTGTATTTGTCATGTAATGCAACAAGGCAATTTTCTTGCGAGCATCATTGTAAAATCCCCTTTATACCCTCAAAAACCTCGCCAACCGGACGAATTGCGGAAGTTTTTATGGCTCTTTGCATTTTCTCCCGGATCTGTTCGATGTCGGGGTTACCAATACTGCCTGTATGTATGTACTGATTTCCACGACCGGGTTTGTACTTTCCCTCTTCAATTTCCAGGGCAAC
>CAYOVC010000204.1:0-5485 GCA_964407305.1 uncultured Bacteroidaceae bacterium
GCCACCCCCAATATCCTGTTTCCGACAGTAGCATCAGCTGCCTGTCCTCCGAAACCGGAGTTTGAAGAACCCTGAGCAACAAGTTGTGAAATTTCATCTTCACTGGCGTCCCAGAATATCAAACCATTACCTCCATAGTAATCAGACCATGCAATATCTCCGTTAGGAGCAACTGCCATCGGCCCGGGAGAACCGATATTATAAGCATTAGCTGAAGATGCAGGTAAGCCCAGGGGAATCGTTGCACCTCCTGCAATTCGCGTAGAGGTGTACTGTCCGAAAGATAAAGTCACAGCCAGTAATAACGCGGCTGTTAACCCAATAATCTTTTTGTTTTTTTGTAAATTTCTGTTTTTCATAAGCATCAATTTAAATTATTAAAATTAAACTATTAAAGTTTTTGAAAGGTTTTGGTAAATAATGTGTCATAGGAAGAACTACCGAAAGAATACTGAAAAGTAATTTCCTCCGGACTTTGCTCCGTTATAGTCCACAAAATAGATGAGAGAGAATTATGAGGGTCCTCCGGATCATAAAAAGTCAGCGATAGTACATCGTTGCTTTCATTCTCCGGGTCTAATGTTTTGGTTAATGCCCAGTGACCTGTGCTTAATGGCATATTCAGAACCGTAGTAACAGTTCCTAAGTTTAGACTATCGAGACTATTACTGATTGTAAACGTATCAGCCGCCGGCAGGATTTGGAATTCAATATATTCATTCCATTTATCCTGTGTAACGGTAACTGAAGTATCGTTCCATACTGTTCTGTTTTTATCATCAGTAACAGTATTGCCCAGCGAATCCAGAAGCTGTACGGCAAAATCCCTGGTTAACGCAACACCTTCCCATCTTCCTTCCAGACCGGATTCCGATGGCTCAATTTTAATATTGTAAGGCTGCTGATATTCCTCTTCGCAAGCCACAATGATTAAAAAAGCTGCCAGGAAAAAGACAATATTTTTTATTTTAGTATTCATGTCAAAATCAAATTTAGTTTAGCACTTCCGGATTATAAATAGATTCATTGGTAGGAATGGCATATGGCCATATGTCACTGTCCCAGGGTATCATACCCGGACCGGTATGCTGAGCATCGAACCCGGGATTGGAAGCAGGAACAATAAGCCTGTCGCCCTGCCCAATTAATGTACCATCAACAGCACCAAGTCTTAAGAGTTCCCACATGCGATATCTCTCCAGGAACATTTCTCTGGCTCTCTCTTTAACGATATCCTGGATAAGATCTCCGCTATCATCCGACGACCCTGTGTAATCTGAAAGTCCCGCACGGTTCCGCACAGCATTGAGATCCGCAATGGCATCCCCAGTGTTGCCCAGCCTTGCATTACACTCGGCACGCATCAGCATAAATCCCCCGGAACGAAACCATAAAATATTAGGTCCGTTAGGAGAATTGCTCACCTTTTGAAATTTGATCGGCCACCAATAGGTATTATTATCATCGGAAGATAGAATTACATCGATGAGTTCTTTGAATCTCAAATCGTTCACTTCATCAAAATCAACATAATCAATAAAATGCTGACTCATTCGAAAAGTTGGTCTCCCGGGGGATTCAAAATCTGCTCTTGATTGACCCCAATCTATTTTAGGAGGCAGGAATCTTGCCCACATCCAGTTTTTATCAGCTCTTACAGGGCTGGTCCCTGCATCGGCGGCGAAGGAAAAGATGACTTCCTGCTGCTTTGAGGGTCCGTAGGTTTCATTTTCATAGCGATAATAAATATCCCATGGGAACCCGGATTCCGGGTTTTCCGGATCATACTGTTCCAGAGGATATTTTTCTGAATTTCCGGCTGTACCTCCCAGCAGATCGTCTGTAACTTCCAGACATTTTTCAAAATCATTCATCTGGAATAGTATTTCCGCTTTAAGGGCCCTGGCAAAATCTCTATGGAAGCGATTGGTACCATAACCCTGGGGATGGACTTCGGGATCATACTCTACAGGAAGAAGTTCGATAGCCCGGTCCACATCTTCTAAAAGGAAATTATAGGAGTCGCCAACGGTTTCCCGGCTTTTATAGCCATCCTGCACAGATTGAATATAGTTTTTGCGATATAGCCAGGCTTTTGTGTTTAGCGTACTGGAATGATACTGTTTACCGAAGTACCTCGTATATTCCAGATTAACCAATGCACGCATGGAATAGGCTTCACCGAGCAATATCTTGCCCAGAACCTCAAAATCAGGATCAGAATCATAGTCTCCGGATGCCAGATGTTCAATTATTGCATTGGCGATATTCTCTGCATTACTTGCATACTGAAGCACCCGGGTATGGTTACTCCAGTTTGTAATATTATTTTTTCTCTGGTATAATTCAGTTAAAACGAGCTGTGAATAATTTGGATCATAAGGTGCAACAAAATCAGCCGGAAGGTATGCAAGGGAAAACACACTCGCAGCCAGACCATTGCCGCCAAAACCCAAAGCCACCGCATATGCTCCGTTCATGAGTTTATCCATTTCTGATACTGCGGCCCAGTAATCTTCTGTTGATGTCTTCCCTTCAATATGGGGTTCATCCAAAAAATCACTAAAAACTTTTTCACATGATGGAAAAATAATTACCACCATTAAAGCGAAAACTGATATTTTAAATATTTTGTCCATATGCTTATTATTATCTTTTTTAAAAACCAAGTTCAATTCCCAGAACATATGTAAGTGCCATGGGCTTAACATAACCCCTGATTCCGGGACTAATATTATCATCGGGTTTAAAAGTGGCTTCGGGTTCAATTCCCGGCCAGCGGGTCCACAGATAGGAATTCTGTACTTTTGCGAAAATTCTGAGCTTCTCAATACTAATTCCTGAAAGTATATTTTGCGGCAAATGATATGCCAGCGATACATCCCGTAATCTGATATAAGATGCATCATACAAAAACCTTGAACTATTTCTTCCTCCCATCGGAGAATCCAGAATCAGAGGAATATTGGTCGGATTTTCGCTGGTCCAGCCATTCAGTAATACAGGAGAACCGTTCGATTTTTCGGAGATATAACTTTTACTTTGTTCCATGTTATCGTAATACCAGTTTCCGAACTGATATGCCAGGTGAACCGATAATTCGATTCCCTTATACATAAAAGTGTTAGTGAATCCACCGTAAAAATCGGGATAGGGAGACTTATCCGGGTCTATAACCCTGTTATTAAAATATTCGCCATCTAGCATTGTATGTGCATCCATCACTCCTCCGGAAAGATCTTCCATGTATGTGGCGGCCGGATTAAGAAGGAAATTTACAGGATCAACATCGTAAATCAATTCATGGCCTGTAACCGGATGAACTCCCGCCCACTGGGGAAGGTAGTATGACCCCAAAGGTTGCCCCACAACAGCAATATTTGCCTGATCAACGATATTATGCGCATCATTTGATAGTTTCAGGACTTCTGATTGTTGAGTTGTCAGGTTCAAATCAGTTATCCAGCGAAATCCATTCCCCTTACTTTCAAAGTTGATCGTCCGGAGGGTATATTCCCATCCTTTAAACTGAAGGGAACCTACATTCTGAGTAATGCCGGAGCTCCAGTAACCATGGAACTGACCTATACGGTATGATAACAAGAGGTCCTCCGATAATTTATGGAAATAATCTATGTTAAGAGAAATTCGTCCCCTGAAAAGGGCAAGATCCACGCCTATATCCGTTTGTTTGGTCGTTTCCCACTGGAGTGAAGAATTACCAATGTTTTCAAAACCCTCTCCACGATAGCCCCCATAATTAAACCAGGTAAGAGAAGTTCCAAGGTATTCAAAATCACCACCTGTTTCAGCATTTCCAACTTCTCCCCAGCTTGCCCTGAGGCGTCCGAAATAGAGAAAAGGCAAAATATTGTCAATAAACCCTTCTTCACTAAAAATCCAGCTTCCCGAAACACCGGTGAAATCTCCCCAGCGCATGTCGGCTCCGAATTTTGAAGAACCATCTTTCCGGTAGGATCCCTCAAGATAATATCTATCTTTAAACGAATAATTAATTCTTGTCAGCCCAGAAACAAATCTTCTGCTTCCCCAACCGGAAGCCACACGTTCAAGACGATCGTACTGTCCGTTACTGAATGTAAAGGTACTATTAGGTATTTGCTCCTGAAAAGCGGTACTGCTGCCCCCATAACCACTCAGAACATTGCCCCCGATAAGGATTCCCAGATTATGTTCTCCCAGGGAAGTTTTGTATTCAGCAGTATTGTTGGTATTCCATGTATGGCCTTCATTCTTATTTACGGTGGTCATACCAAATCCTCCACCAGAGCCGGTACCAGGAGGATTTGTATAGGGGTGACTCCAGTTCTGACCCTCATTTACGGAATAATCACTTTGCCACTCTGAACGAAGAATTAGATTCTCCAGGGGTTCAAGTTCCAAAAATACAGAATTAAGGAATCCGTGATTTTTTTTGAAGTTGGCAGAATATGCGTGCTCGGCCACAAAATTCGGTGCAATTTGGGAATCATACCAGTAACGGTCTGGATTTGAAGGTGACATCAGTGGATAGATTGGCAAAGCGCTTGTTTGTGCAGTCTTATAACCTCCCATGCCACTGAATGCATCGGGTTCACGGTAGTTACCCGAAAGATTGATTCCTGCCCGCAACCAACTGTTAAAACTATGTCTGACATTCAGACGGAAGTTAACCCTTTGTTCATCGGTAGCCTGGAGGTAGCCATTATCTTTTCTATACAAAGCAGAGATATAAAATGTAGTATTTTCAGAACCACCGGAGGCGCTTAGAGAAAGACGATCAAAGCTACCGTTATCTTCCATCACAAGCCCAAGCCAATCGGTATCAAAGTCTGAAGCTGCATATAGCAGTTCTCCTGTTTCAGAATCATACCGATCCCAGGAATAGAAGCCGTCAACACCATCGGAAGGGTTGTCAAAACGGGCAAATTCCCCATAGCGGTTCGTAGCAGCAGTGGTATAAACAGATCTCCATTCTTCTGCATTCATTGTGGGAATGTCTCTTACAGAAGGTAAAAGAATACCATGCTGATAATTCACATTAACCTTGGTTTTCCCTGCCTGGCCCTGTTTAGTGGTTATCAGAATTACACCGTTGGCAGCCCGCGATCCATAAAGAATGGAAGCTGCGGCATCTTTTAATACATCAATGGAATTTATATCCTGAGGATTTATTTCATTGAGTCCCTGATCGCTTGGCATCCCATCGACAACGACAAGCGGGGCCGAGCTTGATAATAGGGAGGATACGCCTCTTACCCGTATTGAAGCATTTCGTCCGTCGGCAGAATTGGATATATCCAGACCGGCACTCCGGCCCGTTAGCCCGGAAATTACGGATGTATTTATATTGTTCTGAATTACTTCGCTGTCTATGCTTGATATAGATCCTGAAATTTCACGTTTGGTTTTTGTTCCATAGGCTACCACTTGTACTTCATCGAGATTGAGAAAATCTTCCTTCATCTCGACGATAATATTATCG
>CAYOVC010000205.1:0-2077 GCA_964407305.1 uncultured Bacteroidaceae bacterium
GACTGCTCTATATCGGAACCGGCGTTTCGGGTGGCGAAGAGGGAGCCCTGAAGGGACCGTCGATCATGCCCGGTGGTTCAGACGCAGCGTGGCCACACGTGAAGGAGATATTCCAGTCGATCTCAGCCAAGGTGGAAGACGGATCGCCTTGCTGTGACTGGGTGGGCCGCGATGGCGCCGGTCATTTCGTGAAGATGGTGCACAACGGTATTGAATACGGCGATATGCAGTTGATCAGCGAAGCCTATTTTTTAATGAAAAATCTGCTCGGAATGGATGCTGACGAAATGCACGAGGTCTTTAAGGAGTGGAATAAAGGTGAGCTGGACTCATACCTGATCGAGATTACCCGCGATATCATGGCCTTTAAAGATGAGGATGGAGAGCCGCTGCTGGAAAAGATACTGGATACTGCCGGACAAAAAGGCACCGGAAAATGGACAGGCATATCGGCGCTCGACCTGGGGATCCCGCTGACACTGATCGGAGAGTCGGTATTTGCACGCTGCCTCTCGGCCCAGAAAGAGGAACGGGTGGAGGCTTCAAAGATTCTCTCCGGACCGGCAATGAAATTCACGGGCGATAAAAAATCTTTCATCGAAAACATCCGTCAGGCACTGTTTGCCTCAAAGATCATCTCCTATGCACAGGGCTTCACCCTACTGAAAGAGGCCGCCAAAGAGTATTCATGGGATCTTAATTATGGGGAGATCGCCCTGATGTGGCGGGGGGGGTGCATCATCCGCTCAGCATTCCTGGCCGATATCAAAGAGGCATTCGACAAGAACAATGGACTTTCTAACCTGCTGTTGAGCGATTTCTTTAAGGAGAAGGTGGAAGCATCACAGGACGGATGGAGAAAAGTATGTGCAGTGGCACTGGAGAAGGGAGTCCCGGTACCGGCATTTACCTCGGCGCTTTGCTATTTCGACGGATACCGGACAGAGCGGTTGCCGGCCAATATGCTCCAGGCACAACGTGACTATTTTGGTGCGCATACCTATGAGCGGCTCGACAAGCCAAGGGGCGAATTTTTCCATACCAACTGGACCGGCAGGGGAGGAGATACAGCATCTTCAACTTATAATGTCTAAAACACAATCAGTCTGCCGTTAACTTTTCCGCCTGTTTAAGCATGCTCCGCATTGTGAAATGAAACAGGCGCGGAAAGTGGCGGCTGAAAAATGCCATGATCTTTCCCATGGTCGACAGGGTGGACCTGAACCTTCGGCGGCTGATGTTCCGGAGAATGAGGTGTGCCACTTTTTCGGGCGACTGTTGGATCCATGCGGGTCTTGACTGGATCGGCCGGATTTTCCCGTCGGGCCCAATGGCTGTTTTCTCCGGGTCGTTCTGTGTAAAGCCGACATAGACGATGCCGATGTGTATACCCTGACCTGTCAGCTCGGTCCTTAGCGACTGGGCAAGCGCAGTCAGCGCCATCTTACTCATACAGTAGACCGATGAATGGGGTATGCCATGTAGTCCGGCCAGTGAAGAAATAAAAACAATGCTGCCCTTCGACTCCCGGATGTAAGGAAGGGCGGTTCGAACCCCGGCAAAAGGCCCGAAAGTATTGACCTTCATCACCTGCTGCAAGGTGTGGTCGGTCGTTTTCTCTACCGTGCCATAGGAGCTCAGTCCCGCATTCAGGATCAGCACATCAAGCCTGCCAAACAGGACGATAACCTCCTTTAAGGCCTTTTCGAAAGCTTCGGTTTCTGACACATCGGCAACGATCTCCATGATCTTTCTCTTCCCAGGTACCTCCGGCGCTTTGTTCACCTTCTCCACCAGCCGGCCAAGCTCCTCCGCTGTTCTTCTAAGTACCTCCGCGTTTCGGCCATTCAGCACAACGATCGCCCCACGGCGCAACAGCTCTGCTGCGATTGTCCTCCCGATCCCTTTGCTCGAGCCGGTTACAAATACCACCTTATCTGTAAACTTCCCCATAAATCTTTAAAAATCTCCAATTTCCTGATACCCCCAAAAAAAGCCATCCCGTTTTTGGGACAGCTTTGCTTTTGTCTGTCAATCCATATTTTCCCGTCAGAATATCTGCTGCATCCAGCTCCTG
>CAYOVC010000205.1:2177-5462 GCA_964407305.1 uncultured Bacteroidaceae bacterium
TTTTGTCTGTCAATCCATATTTTCCCGTCAGAATATCTGCTGCATCCAGCTCCTGATGCTACGTTCATATTTTATGTCCGTATGCGTTTACGTTTCAGGTTCCGGAGGTCTTGTGCCGGTTACAAAGCAAGAATGACCTGTATCTCTTTGTTATTCAATACGGAACCAAACCTACAATAACCCTACCCGTTAAAACCTGTCTTCCTGGAGTAGCTCTCCTGGGCATTAATATAGTAGGCCTTGTATTTGATGTAATGGTTCCCCTTCTTGTATTCCCAGTGTACATCTCTTGCCTTGTATATTTTGCCGATGCAGGCTTCAAAAATGAGGGTATAATTGATGCCTGTGATTCTTTCGGCTTCGAGTATGTTCTTAAACTCTACACTGCGGTCGGCAAAGTGTCCGATCACAGGCAGGGTATACTTCTTTTGGGCCCGTTTCTTTTTGGCCCCTTCATTGATGATTGCATATTTCCGTGGAGGACCCTCTTGTTTATGTGCCATACCAATCCTGTTTTACGAATCTTTGAGTAAAAATAGAAAAAAAATCAGATAACCTGCATTTTGCTTCTATATATTTATTAAATAATTGTGTAAGCTGCCCAGATAATTCTATATTTGGGCCAACAGTGATCTCATTGTATGAAGACACTCATTGCATACTCAACAACACTTGGGTGTACAGAACAGTGCGCCAGTAAACTGAAGGAGGACCTGGGTCCGGGCGTCGATATGTACCGTATAACGAGGCGACGAAAGATCAATTTTGATCAGTACCAGACAGTGATCATCGGTGGCTCCATTCATGAAGGGATGATCCAGCGGGCGGTTCGAAAATTTTGTCAGGATAACCTGGAGAAACTCCTTCAAGTGGAGGTTGGACTCTTTATCTGTTGTGTCGATCCCGGCGAGAATGAGGATGAATTGCTCAAAACCGTCTTCCCGGATGAACTGCTTGATCATGCCCTCGCCAAAAGCTATTTCGGGGGTGAGCTGAATTTCAAGAAGATGAACCTGATGCAGAAGATTATGACACGGAAAAAGGAGCGGCTGGAGGTAATGCCAGAGATCGACTTCGACAGCATCCTAACCTTTGCCGAACGCCTTCAGCAAAAGAACGCCTGATTTAAAGATACCCCTCAAAAACTTCAGTCACCGGTCCGGATAAAAACACCTCTGAAAACCGGTCCCTTTTCAAAGAGGGCAGGAACTCCACACGCAGATCACCCCCCCGGGTCTTCACAGCAACAGACCTTCCAAAACGTTCATCGCTGAGGAATGCTGCCATGGCAGCAGCTGTTACTCCTGTTCCACAACTTAGGGTCTCATCTTCCACACCTCTTTCGTAGGTCCTGACAAATAAACCATGGCCTTTCTTCTGAACAAAATTAACGTTCGTCCCATCGCTGAACCGGGCGTCCGACCGGTATTTTCGTCCAAGCGCAAAAACATCCGTATGCTCCACATCATCGACAAATATGATTAGGTGCGGAGAGCCGGTGTCCAGCAGGTATCCCTCATCCACCTGTTGAATGTTGCCGACATCACACATCTCTAACCGAACCGCATCGCCGGATAGCAAAAATGCGCTGTGCAACCCGTCGGCGGCCTCAAACCTGCAATCGCCCGTTATCCATCCTGATCGCTTTGCAAAAAGCGCGGTGCAGCGTCCGCCATTACCGCACATCGTGCCGGGGTGACCGTCGGAATTGTAGTATACCATCCGGAAATCAGCCTCCTGTGACTCCTCCAGGATGATCAGTCCATCGGCCCCTATGCCAAAATGTCGGTCGCACAACGACTCAATCAGCGTGGGAGAGCGGTCAGGCATGACATTCTTTCTGCTGTCGATCATGATGAAATCATTCCCGGTGCCATGGTATTTCCAGAATTGCATTTTCACAATTGAAGTATCGTTAAAAAAGGTTAAATGAAGGGTAAAACTACAATATTTTTATGGACTTTTTTGTTAACCTGTTGTTACTTTGGAACCGGGCATGGAATTTGCTCAGTGTAAAACGAAAAATCCGAAAAAGGGAAGCTTCGAAATTGCCGGAGCATCTCCCCACCGGTTTTTCCCGCCTGGGGCGGAAAAGACAAAAATATGTTGATAACTTAAAATATTTGAGCTATGAAATCAAGAAACATCATAACAATCTTTAGCGTCACAATCATATCTGCGCTTGCCGCAGTATTTATTTATGCGAAATTTTTTCAGCCGGAGCCGCGTATTGTTGAGTTGCCAGGCATGCCAGAGGCCAGGCAAATAAGTCTGCCGGCAGCTGAAAACCGGTTTACAATGGATTTTACTGCAGCAGCAGCCTCCTCTGTGAATGCAGTAGTGCACGTCAAAACAACAGCGCTCAGGGAGGCAGAAGTGAACCCACTGTATGAATTCTTTTTCGGGATAACCCCTGAAGCAGATCCGCGACCTGTTACAGGATTTGGATCAGGTGTGATCATCAGCGAAGATGGCTATATCGTTACCAATAACCACGTGATCGACGGGTCCGATGAGATACAGGTTACTATGAACGACAGGCGTGTATTCAAGGCAGAACTGATCGGTGCGGATCCGACAACCGACCTCGCACTTCTGAAGATCGATGAAATAGACCTGCCCGTTATAAAATACGGCAACTCCGACGACCTGCAACTGGGCGAGTGGGTGTTGGCGGTAGGAAACCCCTACAACCTAACCTCCACCGTAACCGCAGGTATCGTGAGTGCCAAGGCACGAAACATCAATATCCTCCGGAACCAGTTTTCCATCGAGTCTTTTATCCAGACCGATGCGGCAGTGAACCCGGGTAACAGCGGGGGAGCGCTCGTGAATACGACCGGACGACTCGTCGGGATCAATACGGCGATCGCATCACGTACCGGAACATATGCCGGATACTCATTTGCAGTTCCGGTGAGCATTGTCCAAAAAGTGGTTTCCGACATTATTGAGTTTGGCGAGGTACAGCGCGCAATCCTTGGTGTTACGATCAGGGATGTGACATCCGAACTGGCAAAAGAGGAGGGACTCGACGGCACCGAAGGTGTCTATGTGGTGGATCTGACCGAAAACGGCGCGGCCAAAGATGCAGGAATAAAGTCGGGCGATGTGATCCTGTCGATCAACGATATCAGGGTGAATACAGTGGCTCAGCTCCAGGAGCAGGTCAGTAAATACCGGCCAAAGGACAAGGTGAAGGTAATACTTAAAAGAAAGGGCGATCTGAAACAATTTGATGTTGTTTTACGTAACATGATGGGAAGCACCGAAATTGTTAAAACC
>CAYOVC010000206.1:0-5455 GCA_964407305.1 uncultured Bacteroidaceae bacterium
GTTTGATGTACCATCAGACATTCTTTTCGAAAGGAGCTATGAAATACTAAAACTTATCCGTGAAATCAGTCCCAATTGCATTATAAATGACAGGATTAGTAACGAACATGCGAAAAAAGAAATTATAATGGGCGACTATTACACGCCCGAACAATACCTGCCGCAAAACCTGAACGTGGATTTTGAAACCTGTATGACCCTTAACAATAGCTGGGGCTACAAGTACTATGACAACGATTGGAAAGATGATAAAACAATTATTCAAAACCTCGTTGTTAATGCTTCGATGGGAGGAAATTACCTGTTAAACATGGGGCCGGATGCCGAAGGTCGGTTTCCCACGGGATCGGTCCGCGTCATAAAAAGTGTTGGAAACTGGATTCATTCAAATGGGGAGAGCATATATGGTACAGACAAAAGCCCCCTTGGGAAAGTTTATTATGGAAATGGTGCCTGCACCTCTAAACCAGGAAAGCTTTACCTACACGTATTTACCTGGCCGCAGACAAGAGAACTTGTCATTGATGAAGTAAGAGCAACTATTGGAAAGGTATATTTTTTGGGTGAAAAAGAAAAGAAACCGCTTGAATTCAAGCAAAATGCAAGCATGGACCTGATCGTCCAGATACCCCCTGAAAAGATTTCCCCAGACATCATGGCTCAACCTGTTCAAACCCTGGTCATCGAATATTCAGGCCTCCTGCAAGAGAAGGAATTACCCACGATTGTTGATCCTTTCCATACTGCATCTTTTACACCGGCAGACGCGGCATTTAGTGGAAACATTAAATATAGTTTTAACAAGCGCTGGGGGGAAAACCGGGGCAATGAATTGAGCGAATGGAACAAGGGGGGCTCCATGAAGTGGGACATAAGAACAATCAGGGAAGGTACATATGCTATTGAATTAGTCTACGGGGCCAATGAACTTAGTCTAGACAATGATATTCATGTAAAAATAAATGGCAAAGATATCAAGCACAAGATTAATGAGGAGAAAGGTTGGTACAAACCAAATTATGAAACCATTGCAAAAATTAAACTTGAAGAAGGGGTATCTACTTCCCTTGAAGTAGTGGCTGGTTATAGTAACACTCATTTAATCGCCAATTTCAAAGAAGTACGCTTAATCCCGGTAAGATAAAACTAATCGTGAGAAGCCCCTACACATATCTTTCGTAAAAAAATAGTAATACAGACAAAATAATAGCAAATCCATGAAATCAAAATCAGGAGGAAATGATGCCCGTAAAGGTGAAGGTAAACGGTGGGAATATACCACAAACAATGATGGTTCATTCATATCTCCGGAAGCTCAAAATGTTTCCAGGTTATATTTTCCCTTGATCAATAGATATGGTATGAAATGTTCGGTTACTCCGGAGCTTAAAGGGGATATATGTTCAGATTTTCACCACTATCACACTATCCCCATTGTAACCGAAGACCTGCACCGGGTCAATAACAGCCGTAATTTCTGGGTATATGTTGAAGGAAAAGAGCCATGGTCAATAACAGGGGTTGGAGCCAATTCAAAAAAGAACAAATGGCAATCGAACGAAGAAGAAACAACAGTAAAAGGTGAAATCGGCCTGTTCCATCTCGAAAAAATAAACAAAAACCTGGCGCTAAAAGCTACTTCCACGGTTTATGTTCCCCCTGTAAATGAATTTGTAGAGGTTACCAAAGTAGAATTGGAAAACATAGGAAGTGCTCCTGTTAAAATCCATCCAACGGCAGCTGTTCCTATCTACGGCAGAACGCCAGACAACCTAAGGGATCACAGGAATGTAACCACGATGTTTATTAAAAACAAAAAGACGGAACATGGAGTGATTATTAAACCGATTATCAATTTTAATGAATTTGGACATAGCAATAACAAGACCTGTTATAGTGTACTGGGATATGATGAAAACGGGGCTGCGCCTAAGTCGGTTGTTTCCACCGTTAAAGAATTTATCGGCGAAGGGGGCAGCTTTGATGCACCTGAAATGATATACAAAAACCTGGACAAACCAGCTGTTGACTATTTGCAAACAGATGGTTTTGAGGCCATTGGAGCTTTAAAGTTTAGCCCGGTGAGCCTTCATCCCGGTGAGAAAAAGTCATACATTATCCTTAATGGGATCACGGGAAATGAAGCTGATATAGCCAATTGGAAGCAGCAGTTTGGTTCATTGGAGAAAGCGAATGAAAAGGCAAAAGAAACCAGAGAATACTGGCAAAAGATAGTCAACACAGTAGCCTTTAAGTCTGAAAATACAGATTTCGATAACTGGGTTCGTTGGATTAATTTCCAACTGATATGTCGTCAGGTATATGGCAACTCATACCTTCCGGATTTTGGTTACGGAAGAGGCGGCAGAGGATGGCGCGATCTTTTTTCCGACCTTATCTCCATTTTTATGATTGATCCTGAAATTGCGAAAAATGAAATTGTGAATAATTTCAAAGGGATTCGTATGGATGGCACCAATGCCACTATTGTAGGCACAAAACCAGGAGAGTTTGTGGCCGACCGGAATAATATCCCCCGAACATGGTCCGACCACGGTTCATGGCCATTTTTTGTACTAAATTTTTACATTCAACAAACTGGTGATTATAATATTCTGTTAAAGGAAATGGAATATTGGAAGGATCAGTTTATTTACAGAAGCAAGAAAATCAACGAAAACTGGGATATTTCAAAAGGAACACTTCAATTGGATGAACAGGGAAATGTTTATAAAGCCTCTATACTTGAACATACTTTACTGCAGCAATTGTGCTCCTTCTTTAACGTGGGCAAACACAACAATATATTACTGGAAGGGGCAGATTGGAACGACACCTATGATATGGCGAGAAATAAAGGAGAATCGGTATGCTTTTTCAATTGGTACGCCCATAATTTGAAAACAATTGGTGAAGTGCTGGAGTATTTAAGGAATACAAAAGGAATAAAGAACATTGCCTTGCTTAAGGAAATGCTATGCCTGTTTGATACATTGCCCAACCAAACCAGGGTGGACTATGAATCGCCAATAGATAAAAAAGAGCATCTAATGAACTATTATGCCACCATTTCAGATACCGTGAGCGGTGAAAAAACAGAGGTGGATATAAATGCTGTAATAACTGATTTGAAAGCTAAATCTGACTGGATATACAAACATATTCGTGACCAGGAATGGCTAACCACCAAAGATGGTCTCTCGTTCTTTAACGGTCATTACGATGACGATGAAAACAGGGTACATGGTGATCATCCAAAAGGAGTACGAATAGATTTGACCTCCCAGGTATTGCCTGTTATTTTTGAGACAGCTACGGAAAAACATATTCCTGAAATGCATAAATCTATCATGACCTACCTAAAAGGGCCTAAAGGAGGTTTGCACCTGTGTTCCAATTTTCATGAAGACAAAATGTATTTTGGCAGGTTAACAGGATTTGTTTTCGGACATAAAGAACATGGCGGGATATGGATGCAGCAAAATGCAATGTTAATATACGGTCTGTATAGAAGAGGTTTTGTCCAGGAAGCATATGATTTACTAAAAGAAGTGTTTCACTTATGTAATGATTCCGCAACTGCCAAAATGTTCCCGGGTATTCCCTCCTATTTTGAACTTGACGGCAGAGGCTCCTATTTCTACCTTACGGGATCTGCAACCTGGCTTATGCTGGCATTGGTTACTCAAATGTACGGTATAAGAGGCGAACATGGTAATTTGGTTATTCACCCAAAACTGACGAAAGAACAGTTTAAAGACAAAAAGAATTCGATTAGTTGCACTTTTCAAGGGAAAAACCTTGAAGTTACATTTATAAATACAAAGTTGACTAACTGGTGTGAGTACGCTGTAGATGGGATAACCCTCAATGGAAATGAATTATCCTATACAAAGGAACAAGATGCCAAATGCATTATTTCTAAATCTACTGTATTACAAGAATTTAGTGCTGACAGAATAAATAAACTTGAAGTAAGACTAAACTAAATCAGGAGATTGGCTCAATGCCGAGGAACACTTCCTCCACATTTAAAAAGCCATGATTCTTTTTTTACAAGTTACCTTTTTTTTCAAAATCATTCACTGCCTCTTTTATGGCAAGAAGGTTTTCCCAGGGAACTTCAGGCTCGACCAGATGTGTAGGACCTATTACTATACCGCCCTTTTTACCACATTTTTCAAGCCTTTGGGTAACCGTTTTGTAAACCTCTGTTGAGGTACCAAATGGCAATAACTGTTGGGTGCCTATTGTACCCCAAAAGGAAACACGATCTCCAAATTCATCATGAATTTCATTGAAATCCATGCATTCAGGTTGGACCGGATTCAAAATATCTATGCCAGTATGTATCAGGTCATCAATAAATGGAGTTACGTAGCCGCAAGAGTGATAGAAAATCAGGATATCAGGTTTTATATCCCGTGCAGTATCTATAACCTTTTTTAACCGGGGCTGAAGCCACCTTTTCCAAAGATCTTTATCGATCATGATGCTGTTCTGGGTCCCTATATCATCACCGAGACCAAGTACATCAGCACCTGCCCTAGCATAAACTTCGGCCTTGTTACATGCAAAATCAGTAATCTTGTCAAGAAGGGTCAATGCTTTTTCATCTTCCATTAACATGTCCATCATAAGTTCTTCCATAGAACGCAGGTACCAGGCTGCTTCCCAAATCGTCATTTGCATTTTTGCATAAGCAGCCAAATCCTGATCATGCAAATAATTGATTTCCCTCTTGATTTTTTCTATAGCCTTTTCGGATAAAGAGGGATAAGGATAAGATTCTATCTCCATCATATCAGCCCCTTTCAAAGGATGGTGCATCCGGGTCATATGATAAGCCAATTCAGAACCTTTCGAATGTCCGACCCCAAAAACATCAAATTCAGTATCTGCCGGCAGCTCCTCCCTGGGAAAAAGAGCTCTGCCTTCTACAAAATTCTTTGTCGCTTCGATTTCTACCGGCCTGTGTAACTGACCAAAATAGGAAGGATAATCGCGATGACCGAATCTTTCATAAAATTTTTCTACCTGTGTTTCGCAAAGTTCAAAATCGACAGGTATTTTATCCTGCACTCCTTCTCTGCGAAGCATCTTTAAAATATTATCTATGCGTGTATTCATCAAACTCCCGGTCAGTAGGAATAAAAATACCTATCACTGGTTTTAAAAACTTTATCGGTTATCAACCGGATTGTCACTATTTCAAAAGGATCAAATTTTAAAGATAATTGATTGTCTTCCACATTTATTGATTCCAGGTTATTCTCTGCTATGTCAGTTTTGTAAATTTCCCTGATCTGGTCTAAATGTATTTGAAATTTGGCTGCACATGCCGAACCGGATGTTTCGGCCAGTCGCAAAATCATGCCATTCCCATCTTCTGCCGCTTTAATAGTGTATAACCTTATATCTTTATTGTCTGCCTCAAAGAATGAATAGGTTTCCT
>CAYOVC010000207.1:0-5453 GCA_964407305.1 uncultured Bacteroidaceae bacterium
AGATTATGATGAACTAAAATTATTACTCGAAGAAAGGAAGCAGGTTTTAACATATGTTCAACCAACTAAAAATTGAAACTTGAGCAGGTCTTATTTGCTTCATTAGACTTAAGTTAATTTAATTGTTAACATAATTCATAATAAATTTCAAGCAACTTGGGCAATTAAGAGTCTACCCATATATCTTATGTCACCAAAAATTCAAATGTTTCTATAATTCAATTCTCATTTTGTCACCGGTATAAATCACTGTTTTCTTCTTTAATTGTTCAGGCTGGACCCCAACACCAACTCCTCCCGATACTATAACGATGTTGAATACTCTTTTTTCAAGCATACCGGGGAAGGTCCCGTTCCGTTCCTGAATATTCAACTCCTTTTTCTCGTCAACCCAATTAAACCGGATGGTTGAATAAACTCCTTTCTCATAATTGTAATTGTCATTTTCATCTTCATACAAAACAAATTCGGCATTTTGCCCCGGATAAATACGTATTTCAAGTGGATCCGCAGGTTTTTCATCCGAGAATTGAATATAGGGTCCGAGGGGAATGATTGATCCGGCTTTGACAAACAATGGCATAATTTCTAGGGTAGCCCTTGTTTTGATTGTTTGTCCACCTTCGTGTCTTTGCCCGGTCCAGAAATCAAACCATTCCTCTTCACCTGGCAGGTGCACTCCCCTTGCTTTTTCTTTATTTAATTGTGATTCACCCTCTTTTATATCTGAGGGCTTTTCCCAGGATAGCTTAATTCCGGGCCAGCTCTTGTCTTCAAAATATTCGATTTTCACAGGATAACTTTTCCCCTGCTCAAGGTTAATTACAGAAGAAACAGGGCTTTTATAGGGTGCATCCCATTGATCAAAAATCAATTTATTGTCAATCCATACCCTGGCACCTTTCCGGTATGACAGGATCAATTTATATTCGCCGGTTTCATCCGGTTTTAGTGTTCCAGCCCATTTTACACTAAAAGAATCGATGCCACAACCAACAGGTGGGGCACCAGCCCATGAAAAATTGATATTTTGGTCAACCCTTTTGTTTACCTCCCGGTTGAAATCTGTTCCATCATAATATGTGGCAGACAGGCCACCCCGCGTGCCATCTTCCGAATAAAAGTATTCCGGATCAATTACATTGCCCTTCATGCTGCTTCTGTAATAAAAATTTTCAGTTACGGGACATGCCATCAAAGCATCGCCGAACATGAATTGATTGCCAATTCCGTAAACACTGGTGTCGTTGGGGAAAGCCAGGGGAAGCCCGCGCATGATAGAGTATTGGTCGTTTGTTATTTTCCAGGCGGTGGAGTATATGTAAGGCAACAAACGGTAGCGCAGGTTGGTGTATTTTAACAAAATATCATAGGCCCATGTACCAGGCTCACCGAATTGCCAGGGTTCGCGGGGAGTATGCGTGCCATGCGAACGGAACAAGGGACAGAAAGCTCCATATTGAAACCACCGGACATATAATTCTTTATAGGCATCATCATTACTCCCGTCAGGATATAACGAGTTTACATGGAACGCCCCAATATCCGTGGTCCAATAGGGTAGCCCGCTCATACAATAATTGATACCTGCCGATACCTGGGTTTCCAGCACTTTGAAATCGGCAGATATGTCACCCGACCAGGCTGAACCGGCATACCTTTGCTGACCGGCATACGAGGAACGGGTTAAAATGAACACCCTTTTCTTGTCCGTTACGCTTCGCTGGCCTTCATAAGCGGCTTTCACGGTCATTAACGAATAGGCATTCAGGTATTTGGTAAAAGGGCCTAAATACGTTTCTCCTTGCTCGGCTATCGCGTCCCGCATTTCACCATGTGTATATACCGGTTTAAATTCCGGTTCGGTTCCATCCATCCAAAAAGCATCCACTCCTTTATCAAACAACCCTTTTTTCAGGTGTTTCCAGTATATTTCCCTGCCAAGAGGGCTAAAAGGGTCATAAAATTTACTGTTCGACCAGTGCTCAGCGTCAAAAAGCAGGTCGTGTTGGGCCATTTCTTTATAAACGGGTGAATTTTCACCAAATACCGACCAGACAGAGATCATGAAATGAAAATTGTTTTCGTGTAAAATATCTATCATTTCTTTCGGTTTGGGAAATATCTTCTCATCGAATAAAAGGGCACTCCAGCCATGATCGCCCCAGTACTGCCAATCCTGTACTATGTTGTCGATGGGGAATTTCAATTTCCTGAATTTTAAAGCAGTGGATATCAATTCATCACGTGTTTTGTATCGTTCTTTGCATTGCCAGTAACCATATGCCCATTTCCCGTACATGGGGGCGTCACCCGTGAGTTCCCTATACCCGGCTATTACACCGTCCGGGTTACCGGCGGCAATAAAATAGTAATCTATTTCGTCACCATCTTCACACCACCATTTCAAAACTTCCGGATTTTTATTGTCAACCCTGGAATAGGAATAATTATCCCATAAAAGGCCCCAAGATTTTGTCGAAAGGAGGAATGGCACCACCACAACATGGTTCGTTTGTACCAAATGCACCTCCTGTCCCCTGTAATTCATGATATTATCCTGATGTTGACCTAATCCATAGATTCCTTCATCAGTGGATAAATGATATGCAACCTGCATGTTTTTTACGAAATTTCCGGTTTTATCCAGCGTATCCTGAATAAAGTAGCTATGTTCAGAAAGAAGTTGTTTACCATGGCTATTTAAAAATTTAACAGCTCCCTCTTTTGAGATAATTGCACTTAATTTTCCGGTTGAAATAATTACTCCTGTCTCAGATGGCGATATTTGATAGTCCACTTCTGAATCAGGATCTTCATTTACAATAAGACTCGTATTGCCAGAAAATTCATTTTCATTGATTCTGGTTATCCTGACAATTTCGGGTGAATACAACATTATCCTTGTAAAATATTGTTGAGAATGAATTACAAGACCATTTGGTATTTCAGTGTAAATTATTTTTTCCTGTTTGCAAGTGGTAAGTGTTAATAGGATTATTATTACAACATTTTTAAGAATTTGTATCCAGCCTTTCATAAATAAATTGGGTTTAATTTTCATATTTGCAATATAGAGTATTGTAGGGAAACTGTAACCATTGAATTTTTGATTATAACAATTGGACCAGGAACTTCCTGTTAAAAATTACCATTCATCGGTTCTGAATGGTGCTGCGTGCAAACCGTCCGAATTATATAGACCTGCAAGGGATGGATTAGATAAATCGACTCGCGAGAAAAAAAATTCTTAAAACTCATCGAATGCAATGTTCTCTTTGGCCACCTCCAGGTCGGTCAACATTTTATTGGCAGCCTGAATCATGACCGGGGGGCCGCACAGGTAAAATTCAATATTGCTGATATTTTCATGTTTATTGAGGTATTCCTTAAACAATACTTCATGGACAAACCCCGTGTAGGAGTTCCAGTTATCGGTTTTCAGAGGTTCAGATAGTGCCGGTATGAAAGTGAAATTTTCATGTTTCTGCTCCATTTCCCGTAAATAATCGAAATAAAATAGTTCCCTGTAAGATCTCGCCCCATACCAATAGCTTACTTTTCTTTTTGTACCCAGCGTTTCAAACAGGTACGCCAAATGTGCCCTTAAAGGGGCCATGCCAGCGCCACCTCCAAGATAAACCATCTCTTTTTCAGTATCCTTAATAAGAAAATCACCCATTGGGCCAAATAAGGTAACCTTATCGCCTGTTTTAAGACTATATACGTAAGATGACCCGATTCCGGCATTACAGTTTAATCCGGGGGGAGGAAATTCCATCCTGACATTAAAACGAATTGTATTCTCATTTTCCGGATTAGAAGCCATGGAAAAGTTTCTTTTTGAAGGCAGTTTGTTCATGGCGAAAAAACCAAACAGGTTTTCGGATTTCCAAATTTTATCAAAAGGGGGAGTGATATACAGATCCCGGAATTTCATTTCATAAGCTGGAATTTCCATCTGTACATATTGCCCAGGGAGGTATGAAAACGGACCATCAAGCGGTTTAAGCAATAACTCCCTGATATAGGTGGATACACTCTCATTGCTGATAACTTCAAAGGAATAGGCTTTTGTCTGATCAATATCGTCCAGGGGTACATCAACATTGACAAAAATCTTACCATTTTCCTCCTTAATGACATATGTATTAATGGGCACCTGAACAGGTGGCCGTGCCACAGAGCCATCAACCAGGTTAAAACGTCCATTATGTTTCGGGCATTCAATTTGATTTCCTATTACAACCCCCCCGGTCAAATGTGTTTTTCCATGTGTACAGACGCCATCTGTCGCGTAAAGCTTGTTATCTGCCGCACGGTATAGCGCGTAGGTTTTTTCCCGGAAATCAAAACGCACTGCATCTTCAGCCAATAAATCTGTATCGGGGCATACTTCCAAAAATCCTTGCTCATCAGGTGCTACTGTCTGTCCCACAAACCGCTTAAGCGAATTGTCCTGTCTGTTTTTAGAAGGCGTAGGCACCTCCCTTTTAACATAATACTCAGGATTTTTTGATTGCTTTATTAATCTTATGGCAGTTTCTATTTGAGGGTTTTTCTGTATTCATCTTCATATGTTCCGATTTTATCAAACGGAATAGGTTTGAAGTCAGGTATTTCTTCAAAGACTACTGAGTTTTCTTTTAAATTGAAATTTTGTTCTTCCATATTCACGAACCCGGGATCTTCATCGGTTCTAAAAATATAATCATTTCTGGTGAAAACGGCAGTATCCAGATTATGCTTACTAACGATAAAAGTTTCATCGACGGCAACGTTTTTATAAAACTGGTTTCCATGTAAAAAAACAGGACCACCTTCTTCCGTAAAAACAGCAAAATCGCCATATTTTTCCTGCCAAACCTCTCCTTTCATATCAATATCCCTCAGCATACGTTTTCCCCATGACCCGGAAATAAGATATCTACTATCAAATTTTTCCTGGGGAATTCCAGCCAGGTAAGGATCCTCTATCCACAATGTATGGGCGCCTTTGATAAAGATGTTGTTCCTGATAACATTATCATTGCCTCCATTTATTAAAATATTACCAAAATCTCCACGCGAAGCTTTATAGAATATGTTACCTTCAACTAACGCATCACTTGCTCCGTCATCGAGGTGGATTGCACAGTTTTTATAACCAGGGACACCAAGGTTGGCAAAATAATTGTAGCGCACAACATTTCCTCTTTCAGAAGGATTTCTTCCTAAATATACGGCACCCATATCATGAACGTTCATAACCACATTTTCTATATGGTTGTATTCGATTAGATGTTCATTACCAAATATTTCGATGGCCTGGTGAGGGGCATTAAAAATGTGGTTGTGTTGGATAATGTTACCCATACCATATAGTTTGATACCGGGACAGTATGTTTTGTTCCACCGGTTATAATCATGAATTTCACAATTGATAACATAGTTTCCTGCAGGTTCAAGGGTTT
>CAYOVC010000208.1:0-5449 GCA_964407305.1 uncultured Bacteroidaceae bacterium
GTGTGTAAAAAATCTACAGTTTTCATGGTGAAATGCGATAGGAGATTTGTTATACTTTCACCATTAATTACTACTTTTATTCAAAATCAAAAAAAACTGAGCTATGAGGAATAATCTATCGATGTTTGTTGTTTCGTTGCTGGCCTTTACTTTTATGCCTGGATCCGGACAGGATTGTACGATTTACAGTGATTACAAGGAAGGGACCTCCACGAAGATGGTGCATTACGACAATAAGGATAAGCAAACCGGATTTACAGTTACCACGGTCAAGGAGAAAAAGAGCATTCCGGGCGGTACTTCGCTGTTGTTTCAACAGGTATATGACAATGATGATGACTATACTTTCGAGACCGAGTTTGAGGTAAAATGTGTCGACGGTGATGTAAAGGTCGATATGAGTAAGCTGATTGATCCGACTATGATGACCGCTTATGAGGATATGGAGATCGATGTGGTGGCTGATGACCTTTCCATTCCGAAGAATGCCTCCCCGGGGGATGTGCTGAATGACGGGACGGTGACAGCAACAGTAAATACCGGAACCCCGATTAAGGTCACCATTGCAGTGACGCTTTCGAACCGGAAGGTAGAGAGCAAGGAGACGGTTGTTACGCCGGCGGGCTCTTTCGATTGCCTGAAGATCTCCTACGATTTGCTTTCGCAGGTCGGTTTCGTGAAGGTGCGATCCGGTGCGGTTGAATACTACAACCGGAAACACGGTGTCATCAAGTCCGAGTCTTTCAATAAGCGGGGTAAGAGCACAGGATATTCAGTCATCGAAGAGATCAACAATTAGTGCTTGCACTTAACGCGTCAGCTTCGTTGAAATTGCAAGCCCGGTTCTTGTCAGGCACCTTTATAATATTTCTTTCAAGGACTAACTAGAGTCCGTCAATAGAGTCGGACTTTATGGACGACTGTTGGTTGTCCGGTGATAGATTTCCGTCATAGGGGTAGACAGGATACAGGAGGCAGGTCGGTTCGTGTCTATTCAATAACACTCAGTTTAATCATATTTGTTTTGCCCCGCTCGATGATCGGGATACTGCCCACGTGCACCACCAGGTCGTTTTTCTTAACTAGGTTATGGCTCAGCAGGAAGTTGATTGAGTAGTCGACATATTCATTGATATTGCCGCAGTCGGCGAAGTAGAAAGCGCGGACGCCCCAGACAAGTGACATGCGGCGCAGCAGTTCCGGATTCATCGTGAAGGTGTAAATGTTGGCCCGGGGACGGTGGGAGCTTATGCGGAAGGCGGTGTAGCCTGAATGCGTGAGGCATATGATCGCGGCGGCCTCGGACTGCTCTGCCATTTCAACTGCATTATAGCAAACTGAGTCCTGCAGGAAGCTGATGTTGTGCGTTTTCGGCGGGTTCTTCCTGAAAAACTGGAAGCCCCGAAACTCGGTGGAGTCAATGATTCGCTGCATGCTCCTGATGGTTTCCACCGGGTACTTGCCGACCGAGGTTTCCCCGCTGAGCATCACTGTATCTGCCCCGTCGAGCACCGCATTGGCCACATCATTGGCCTCTGCCCGGGTCGGAGTGGGATTGATGATCATGCTCTCCATCATCTGTGTGGCGATGATCACCGGTTTCGACATGGCGATGCACTTCTCAACAATGCTTTTTTGTATCAGCGGCACCCGGTCGAAGTCGACCTCTACCCCCAGGTCGCCCCGCGCCACCATCACTGCATCGGACACCTCGATGATCTCATCGAGTTCATCCAGTGCCTGCGGTTTTTCTATCTTGGCGATCACCCCGGTGTTCTTGCCCGATTCGGCGATGATCTCCTTCAGGTCGAGGATGTCCTGTGCTTTTCTGACGAAGGAGAGTGCGATCCAGTCGACGTCGTGTTCGAGGGCGAATTTCGCATCTTTTTTATCCTTTTCGGTAAGACTGGGCTTTGAGATTTTTGTTCCGGGAAGGTTCACCCCCTTTTTCGATGAGAGCGGTCCGCCAATGATCACCTCTGTGGTAACGGTGGTATGGTTGTCAGTGCCGGTAACCTGCAGCCGCAATTTCCCGTCATCGATGAGAATCTGGTCACCTCTTTTTACATCCTGGGGAAGAAGCTCATAGCTGATGTAGGCCCTCTCTTTGGTGCCCATGCATTCCTCTGTGGTAAGCACGAACGGTTGCCCCTCATCGAGCATTACGACGTCGTTCTCCATCACTCCCACACGCAGCTTGGGTCCCTGCAGGTCGGCCAGCAGTGCCACGTTGGTTTTGAGTTCCTCGTTGAGTTGCAGGACCGTTTTAATACGTGCAAGTTGCTCGTCGTGTCCGCCGTGCGAAAAATTCAGGCGAATAACATCGATGCCTTCATGGAACATCCGTTCAATGATTCTTTTATCATCACTGGCCGGTCCAATCGTGGCGATAATCTTGGCGTGTGATCGTTCATGTCTCATAACAGGGTGGTTTTTCTATTTCTGCATGCTCTTCAGGAGCTCGATCTCCTCTTTCCATTTTGAAACGTCGGGCGTTTCCATAATTAATGGGATATTGTCGAACCGCTCATCGTTCATAATCCTCCGGAAGACATCGAGGCCGAGGAATCCCTCTCCCAGGCTATCGTGCCGGTCGACCCGTGTAGCAAGCTCTTTTTTCGAATCATTCAGATGCATGCCCCTGAGATAGCTGAAACCAACGACCGAGTCGAAATCAGCGAATACCTTGTTGAAACCCTCCTCACTTTTGATCTCGTAGCCCGCTGTGTAGGCGTGACAGGTATCGATGCAGACACCCACACGTTCCTTGTCTTCCACGTGATCGATGATGCACTTCAGGTGTTCGAATGTGTAACCGAGGTTGGTACCCTGACCTGCGGTGTTTTCTATGACAGCGGTGACGCCCTTCGTTTTGTCGAGTGCGATATTGATGCTCTCGGCTACGATCTTCAGGCTCTCCTCTTCTGTAACGAGTTTCAGGTGACTCCCAGGGTGGAAGTTCAGCCGGTCGATACGAAGTTGCTCGCAACGCTGCATCTCGTCGAGGAAGGCGTTTCTCGATTTCTCCAGGGGGGCCTTCTCCGGATGCCCGAGGTTGATCAGGTAGCTGTCGTGCGGCAGGATCTGTCCCGGACCGAAGCCATGTATTTCGCAATTTTCTATGAATGCTTTGATACTTGACTTCTCAAGGGGCTTGGGGTACCACTGCCGCTGGTTCCTGGTAAAGAGTCCGAATGCAGTGGCTCCGAACGTGACTGCGTTCAGCGGTGCATTTTCTACACCGCCTGCAGCGCTGACGTGTGGACCGATATATTTCATATAGCCGTTATTCAAAATTTGGCGTAAAGATACACATTACAGTGCTTCAGGGTTGCCTTCACCGAGCAGGATCTCATCGATCATCTGCGCGAACATCTGCTTCGTCTCCTCGGGTGTCCGGGCGATCCCATTACTCATGGTCGGCCGTCCCTCCTGGGGCACAAATAGAAATGTAGGTAAGCTGCTGATACCGAATACGGCTGCCAGTTCGCGCTCAACTTCGGTATCGATTTTATAGATATAGATCTCATCTGCATACTCCTTTGCCAGCTCCTCGAGGATCGGTGCAGCGGTCCTGCATGGTCCGCACCAATCGGCATAAAAGTCGATCATTGCCGGCCGGTCGCCCTTGTAAACCCACTCCTCGGGGTTGGATTCATAGTCCATTACTTTTTCAAGGAAATCTGCTTTGGTAAGCATAATGGTACCTTTTGCCGATGCATTGTCACTCTTTTTCTCACTGGCTGGGTTCTCTTTTGTGGCCCTGTTCTCTGCCACGGTGGCTCCCTGATCGGCGCCACTCTGCATGTCTCCTGCACTGCTGTTACCGCAGCCGGTCACTGCAAATGACCCAAGGATAAATGCCAGTATATACTTCTTTAATGTGGTTTTCATCTCTTTAAATTCTTCAATTAATAAATTATTTGCCTGACTTTTTTCCGGAGACTCCTTCCTTCCGGGGAATTTTGTTTATAGGTTTTTTCTCCTTCTGGTAAGTCACGTTTGTAGGTATTCCATCCAGCGATTTTCAGCTCTCTTAGTTGACGCTTAAAACCTCCTGGATGGCCTGCTTGAAGGTCTCTTTAGGAAGTGCTCCCATTGCCATCTGCGGTTGTCCCTCCAGTGGAATAAACAGCAGCGAAGGTATGCTCTGTATGCCGAAAACGGAACTCAGTTCCCGCTGGTCCTCGGTATTCACCTTATAAATGGTGAGCTTGTCGCCATACTCCTCCTGCAGTTCTTCCAAAATCGGCGCAACGATCTTGCACGGTCCGCACCAATCGGCATAAAAATCTATGATAGCGGGCTTGTCACCCTCAAATTTCCAATCTTTGCTGTTCTCGAAATTAAAAACTTTTTCCTTGAAAGTATCCAGTGTTAAATGTTCCAGGTTCATAATTGTGTATTGTTTTAATTGTTTATCTATTGTTTTAAAATCGTTTGGCTTGTAAGCTTTTCTTATCAAGTTGCGAATTCCTATTTCATTTCTCTTAACCTTATGGTCGTTCAATCTTACTAAAACTGACACTACAAAGGTAATTACTATGGAGAACACAGTATGTAATAAAAGTCACACAACCCGTAACCTATACATTCCCTGTAAATTCCAGCGCTGTGTTCAGGAAGTTGTTGAAAGGAACAAGCGTCTTGATCCGACCAGCCACCCGTGAAGTGAAATCGTCCGACAACAAGTCCTCCTTCGACAGCCCGCTGGTAAGGACAAAGTGCTTGTATTTTAGGAGTCCGGTAGCCGGACCATCGGCCGGGAAGTCCTTCGGTCCCCTTTTCAGCTTGTCTCCCTCATACAGTTTATAACCGGCTTTGTTCATTTTTTCGATGATTGGCATGATCTCCTCCGGCCGGAAGACGATCTCCTGCCTGATCGCCCGGAGCTGTTCCTTTGTTGGTCCCCAGGCTCCTCCACCGATAAAAGGATCGTCGTTGCTGATATGGATATAGTACCCGGCATGGGTGCGTTTTCTTCCTCCCCTGGCAACATATGCACCAAAGTGGGTTTTGTAGGGTGTTTTATCGCTGGAAAACCTAATGTCGCGGGCGATCCTGAACACGGTCTCCTTTGCGTTCAGATCGAGTAAAGTAGGATCGTGCAGCTGCGCTTTATCGATAATCTCACGGATCACAGCGTGGAAAAGTTCGTTGGCCTCTTTGTGCCGGGCTTTGTTTGCATGAAACCACTCCCTGTTGTTGTTGCTTTGGAGATCGTTCAGGTAGTCTAGAATGAATTTAATTTTGCTCATCGAAAAATATTTAAGCATTGATAATAAATTAGTTATGTTTTTTCATGCAAACCTTCTGTCATCTCTTTCCTCACAAAGCATTCTTTTTTATTATTTTTCCACCCTGAAACTATCCTGGAATCTTAATCCGTCCCTTTAAGATTTGTAGATTTTATGTAAGTTTAACAGCTGCAACCAAAAATAGTTCTTTT
>CAYOVC010000209.1:0-5443 GCA_964407305.1 uncultured Bacteroidaceae bacterium
ATTTAATCCAGAAGTACCTCGATAATGACCTTTCAGACAAGGACATGAAGAGGTTCGAAGCAGATCTCGAAGTCAGTTCCAAGCTTCAGGACGACCTGGCATTATACAGGGAGATCGATGAGGCCGTGGCCGATACGGAAGTATTGAGCTTCAGGGAACAACTGACGGACCTGCGGAGAGAGAAACAAAAAGGCGGCGGGACCGGAAAGTCACGCGTACGCTTTACGAAACCATGGCATTATGCTGCAACGGCAGCAATTGCACTCATGCTGGCCATAGGACTGGCATCAATTCTTGACAGACCGATGAATAATAAGGATCTGCTTAAGAAGTACTACAAACCTTACGAGGTGGCACTGATCAACAGGTCAGACAATTCAACGCTCGACCTGATGCTGAAGAACGCAGAGATCCTCTACCAGAGAGGAGATTTTGAACAGGCGGCAGTCTACTTCGAAATGGTGCTCGAGGAGCAACCAGAACTGGCAGGAACAAACCTCTATGCAGGTATTTCCTACTACGAACTGGAACGCTACACCGATGCCCAAAATTCATTGAACAAGGTGATCGAACATAACGATAACCTGTACATTGAACAGGCAGAATGGTACCTCGGACTCTGCTTCCTCGCACTCGATGAGAATGAACGTGCCAGGAGACAGTTTGCAAGGATCGCATCAGGAAACAGCGACTGGTCGGCAGATGCCAAAAAACTGCTGAGAAAGATCCGCAGATAGAACATAGAACCATACCAAAACTATCCCCAGGATGTTTCTGTAAAATGTACTTGGATTGATGATGTGTTGTAAGGAGATTATTTGAAACGTCATGCGCGAAAACCCAACATACGAGGAGTTGATGGCTGCCAACGAAAAACTGAGGCAGAGAGTGGAGTGGCTCGAGGGTGTCTATCACAACCACAGGGATGCCGGTGAACAGGTGAAGTCAAGGTTCCTGTCACACGTTTCCCACGAGATCAGGACACCGATGAATGCGATACTGGGCTTTTCGGATCTCCTGCAAAATGGTCAGCTTACAGACAGCGAAAGGGATGAATATATCTGCTACATTACACACAACAGCAGAACGCTCTTAAAAGTAATGGACAATATTATCGATCTGACACTCCTAGAGACAGATAACCTGGAAATGAGGAAGGAGGAGGTACTGGTTGAGGACCTTTTCAGGGATATCTTTGAGTTCTACAACGCAAAGGTCGTCAGAACGATGCACTACCGCGTGGCACTGCTCATGACTACTCCTACGCAATATGGAAGGATCATTGTTCAGGCCGACGCCTACAGGTTGAAACGAATTATCGATAACCTGGTCAACAACGCGATCACCCGGCAGACAAAGGGTGTGATTGAAATGAAAATGGAAGTTAAAGATGAGCAAAGGATCGTCTTTACCGTGATAAGCAAGAAAAATGAGCTGCTCGAAGAACGGGCAAAAAAGATCTTTGAAAATAATGGTAGTACGGATGACTGGCACAACCAGCTCGACTCCACGGGACTTGCATGTAAGCTTGCCCGTGATATGGCAAATGCCATGGGCGGATCTGTCAGTCTGGTAGAAGTGGATGAAAAAAGGACAGGGGTTTCAGTCGAGATGCCAATCAAAAGCATTGGCTATACCAAAAAAAAAGAATCGCCTGAAAACGCCTCCATGCTGTTGAACTGAACGGGAATTTGATGTGGCCCCGGTGAGGGTTAGATCGTTCAAAATTTAAAATGGGAGATCATCAAATCCCGCGTCATCAGCAGGCGGATCATCCGGAAAAGGAGCCTGGTTGCTGTCAGGCATGACCGTATGCTGATCCTGAGTGCCCGGATAATTAGGGTTATTACTTGTTGATTGTTCGTTTTCAATCTTCCAGGCATCCAGGTTGGTAAAATAGGAAACCTGTCCATCCTTCTCCCACTTTCTCCCACGCAGGTTGAAGCTGACCTTCACCTGGTCGTTGACATTCAATCCGTCAAGTAAACTGCATTTATCCTGCACAGCCTGGAATTTGATGTACTCAATAAACTCAAATCCGCTGTTGCCGGTCTCCTTTACTTCAAGGATAAACTCTCGTTTCTTAAACTTGTCGGTTACTTGCTGGGTTGGATAGATCTCAATGATCCTGCCTGAAATTTCAAAGCTCATAGTTAATTGTTGTTTTTATTTTTCATGACAAAACTAATAAAAACTGCTGCATTATTTGTGCAGTGATAATTTTACAGAAGAAAAGCCAATTTGTTCTGACAAAAAAGCCGGGAAAGCGCTTTGCTGACCCGGCTTTTTAATTGTTGGAACAGATCACTCTTCAGTGTCATCTCCGATAGAGAGAAGCTCAACTTCAAAGATCAACACCGAGTTCGGTGGTATCGCCGGTGATGGCGGACGCTCACCATAAGCCAGGTTGGACGGAATGTAGAACCTGTATTTCGATCCGATACTCATCAGCTGCAACCCTTCGGTCCACCCGGGAATCACCTGGTTCAGACCAAATGTGGCCGGTTCTCCGCGTTCAACACTGCTATCAAATACAGTGCCGTCAATCAGTGTTCCATGATAATGAACGGTTACTGTAGATGAATCTGCAGGCATCGGACCATCACCCTCCTTCAGGGGTTCGTATTGCAGTCCCGATTCAGTAGTGAAAACACCTTCGCGGAGCTTGTTCTTTTCAAGAAACAGTACCCCTTCCTGCGTTTTTTGGTCCATGATCCCCTGGATCAACTGCATTTGCAACATCTCTACACTCTGCTGGTCATAAGAGGAAGAGTCGTGCAATACGGTATTGATACCGGATCCTACCAATGCCGGATCAATCTGATCAAAAAGATCAGCTGTCTGGTAACCTATCGACAGACCAAGAAAATAGCTGAGTGAATCCCAATTGTTCTGTAGACTTACCTGTGCTTCTGACCTGATCTTTTCACCCCCGATGAAGCTGTTCAGAAAATAACCGGCTCCAAATGCGACGATGACAATGATCAGGATTGTGATTGTTTTGTTATTCATAATGTTTTTTTAAGATGATTGAATCAGGCTGCGAAGTTAAGAAAATTTGAATAAATGCAGCAAATGCGGAGTGCCGGCATGAGAGGAATTTTCAGATCGCAGGTAAAAATTTTAAATGACCGGTCGTATGGCCCTCACAATTTCCCGCTTCCCGGCCGGTCCCGGCAGCTTTTCAACACGAAAACCGGCCGCAGCCAGGTTCCTTCTCACCTGTCCCTTTGAAGAGTAAGTTGTCAGCACCCCACCAGGAACAGTAAGATCAAATACCTTTTTGAATATCCCGGCACTCCACAGTGCCGGCTGAACCTCCGGTCCGAATGCATCATAGTAGACCACGTCAAAGGATCCCGCTGGACTCGCTTCCCTGAAATCTGCTTTTTCCTTAAACAGGGAAAATGAATCTGAGATCTGCTCCGCAACACCCCACCCGGCTTCATGGATCCTGGTAAAGACCACGGGATCCAATTCCGAAAGGTTTAACAGATCAAGTTCAGTTTTCGACAACGGATACTTCTCGATGGCATGGTAAAAGACCTTCCGTCCGGTCGCTGCTGCCACCTGGAGGGTAAGCAATACATTCAATCCCGTTCCCATGCCATACTCCAGCACCCTCACCGGATCCTTGTCCGAATACCCAAATCCTGCCCCGATGTAGATATGCATCGACTCAGCCACGGCACCCTGCACCGAATGATAATGTTCGTCCAGCTTCGGAATGTAGATCGTGTGTGACCCGTCATCCGTCTTTTTGAGCCTTCGTTCCATGCATCAAATGTATGACATTTCAAATTACCCAGGCATCGGATTCAAATTTTTTGCAGAAGTTCTGAGATGAATGATACCAAAATACAGGTGTTAATAACTCCATAAATAATGTTAATAACTAATAAAATAACCTTAATTTTATAGTGTAATTTCGTATGTGATATTATGAGAGTCAGATTTTATGTTGAGAAAAGGAGAGGAAAAAACGGGGAGTTGCTGACCAGAAGAAGGCCGATTTTCATGACGGTCGCCTTCAATGGTAAAAGGGTGTTGATCTCCACCGGAAAACATGTTGATCTGAAATGGTGGGATCAAAAGCAGCAACAGGTGAGGTTGACGCATCCTGATGCGCCTTTGATCAACAGATGGCTCCAAGCATTCGTGTATACTGCCGGCAATGTCTGGATGTCGCTGGCAAGCCTGTCTGAGAATCCCGGGGCGGAGGAGTTTCGCAAGGAGTTTGAGCGGTTGAGGCCCCGGTTTTCAGGAGGGTTCTTTGACGTAATGTTCCAGTTTATGGAAGAGGGAAGCAGCCGCTGGAGCACAAGCAGCTACAGGAAGGTAAAGACCTTCTACAACCAGCTCCGGACATTTGAAAAGGAGGAGGGGTACCCGCTTCAGTTTAATACAATCGACCGGCAGTTCCTCGAACGCTTTCGCCGGCACCAGGAGGAGAAGGGGTTCTCGTCCGCCACCATCCGGAAAATGCTGAACACACTGGTCTGGTACCTCAACTGGGCAACACACCAGGGGTACAACATCTACAGCGATTACCGCGGTTTTTACCGGATGCTCGAAAAGAATGATCATGAAACGCAGACGGAGTCACCCGTTTATTTGGAGTGGCAGGAACTGATGCAGTTTGCGGATTACAGTTCCGGCAATACCAGGAAGGAGCGGATAAGCGATCTTTTCTGCCTGATGTGCTTCACAGGTTTGCGCTTCAATGAGCTCAGAAACCTCAAAAAAGAGGATGTCGGTCCAAGCCTGCTCCACATCAGAAAAAAGGGCTCCAAAAGCAGGGAGGTCCCGCTCAACGAGCATGCAGCCGCGATCCTGCAGCGTTACAGTCACCGGTATTACCGCGACAACGCGGCACTGCCACCGGCGAGTATGGTAACACTGAACAAGTATATCCGCATTATTGCCCGGGAACTTAACATACAGCGGGGGATCGCAACGCAGCCGGACAATACAATGAAGCCGCTGTGGGAGGTGCTTACCGCCGGGAGCGCGGTGCAGACGTTCATCATGCATGCGCTCAGGCTCGATATACCGGCGGAGGTGATCAGTGCCTTCACCGGAATAAAAAATGACCGGCGAATAAAAATCCTTCGAAAACAAATGGCCGCAAAACAGATAAAGAAATTTAATGACCAATCGCATTTTCAGTGAAGCACCACCTGTCTTTTACTCCTGTTCCTTTAAGGGTTAGAATTTGCTGCAAAACTGACAGGTGATCAGCCCGGATACCAGGAGGTCCGGGCTTTTTTTCTCAGCCTGCCTTCAACAGGACCGCTATACCCGTTTTACCCTGGGCTCCAGGTCCGTAAGCTCCTCAATCCGCACAATCCTGTTCTCTTCGATGCTCTTCCTGGCTGCAATACCTATCAGCACCGACATCGCCCCATCGCGCGATCCGGCCGAATGCTGATAAGGATCCGAA
>CAYOVC010000210.1:0-5399 GCA_964407305.1 uncultured Bacteroidaceae bacterium
CACTTGGGGACTGGGTTCCTGGATGACGCCCATAGGTCCGGTATATGGGGGCGTTGCCTGGCTTAGTTACCTGGTTATTGCGATCGTGGTGATGCTTCTAATCGGAGCGATGCTGCCACCTGTAGAGAGACCTCACAGGAGGAGGGTATCAGTAGAGGAAGAGGGTACGAAAGTTGTGGGAATTACTTTTGGAATTTTCTTCTGGTTTATGCTGATCGCGCTATTTGTCATTGCCATACTCAGGATGATGAACCCGGAATATCAAATGGCTTAGCCGATATCAGCAAATTACTATTTATTAAAGCAAAATTGATATAATATGAACCGAATGGAAGAAAAAGCAGAAGATGGAATCATGTCATGGAAGCAATTCATGGAATTGTCGAATGTACACAGCAACAATTGTATTTCCATCTATTTCCCAACACACAGGGCAGGTGAACCGGTTGATTCCGGGGAGGGACAATTGAGGTTAAAAAACAGTTTACAGACAGTGAAAAAGTTACTTGAAGATACTGGACTCAATAACAGAGAAGTAAACGACTTTGTCGGGCCGATTGAAAAATTACTGGATGAAACCCACTTTTGGAGGAACCAGTCAGATGGGTTGGCCATTTTCTCAGACGGCGAAGCGATGCAATACTTTACCCTTCCGGTAGACTTTGAAGAGCAGGTCTATATCAGCGATCATTATCTGCTTTTGCCGATTATTCCTTATTTCAATGATGACGGTATTTTTTATCTTTTGCCACTCAGTCTGCAAATGGTCAGGTTGTACGAATGCTCCAGACATTCCATTGCTGAGATCATCACAGAAGGGGAGACCCCTGGAAGGCTTGAAGACATTGTTGGATATGATTTTGAGCAAACTTCTCTGCAGCACAGAAGCGGTCAGGGAGGAGCGGAAGACGTCATGTATCATGGTCAGGGTGCCGGGAAGGACGATAAAAAGAAGGAGTCTGAAAAATTTTTCAGGGCGGTGGATGCCGCAGTGATGAAGCTGTTGGGAGATGACAAGGCCCCATTGGTTCTGGCGTGTGTCGATGAACATTATTCCTTATACAAAAAGATAACCAGCTATCCGAATCTTTTCGAAGAACATGTCAGTGGAAACCCTGATGAGTCGGAGGTACTTACACTACATGAGAAGGCTTGGTCCCTTGTTGAGGATCAGTTCCGGAAGCATCGTGAAAACAGGAAAAAGGAATTTCAGGATCAGTCGGCAACCGGCAAAGCAGTTACCGATATCAGAAAGATTATCCCGGCTGCTGTTGATGGTCGTATTGACACGCTTTTTATGGAGGAGGGCAAGGATCTGTTTGGTATCTATGACGAGACAAAAAGACAAATTGAGCTGGCTGAGCCGGGCAACCGTGCATACCAGGTTTCACTTTTTAACCTTGCAGCTTTACATACGCTTTCCAAAGGCGGACGTGTATTTCTTTCCAGTGCTGATGATATGCCACTCAGGGAGACAGAATTGAATGCTCTTCTGAGATATTGAGGTAGTTCAACCATCTTTCTTTGAAACGCTGGGTATGCCGGTTGTTGCGCAGAAAGATTTTACTCCTTCTTTTCCAGTTCATCGATCTGTTTTTTCAGATCGGAGATCTCCCGTTCGAGTGCTGTGTTCTGCCTGCTGAGTGCAGCCTTCTCCTCTTCGAGGATTCCTATTTTTTTCAGGTAGACCGTCCTGTAGTAGTAATAGGCAGAGATGAATGCGATGGCGCCTGCGACGAGCAGGATAATGATGATTTCGACAACGGCACCGCCAGTTGTTTTTGCCAGTATGGTTGCTAATATATTCATAATGTTGTGGTTTTAATGTGTTACTTTTAGTTCTACCCTCCTGTTCTTCTTCCGGTTTTCTTCGCTTGTATTGGGAACGGCCGGCTCGCTCTCACCCTTGCTGGTAACCAGCAGGCAGTCTGGAGAGAAGCCGCTGCCGGCGAAGTACCGCTCCACCGATCGGGCCCTGCGTTCCCCCAGGTCCATGTTATAGGCTTCGGTACCGATGTTGCAAGCATGCCCCGTAAGCTGCAGGCAGGCATCGGAGTTGGCCTCGAAATATTCCTTCCCTGCGGGCAGCCAGTCGCGGACCGCAGCGCTGTTGAGGATCTCCGTTTTATCGAATTCGAAATAGAGGGTGATGCCTTCCGGTGTGTCGGGCAGGGATTGTGCCTCTGGGGGTTGTTCCGGGGTTTGGGGAACTGTTTCTGTGAGCGTTGTCTCTTCGGCCGGGTTCAGCACAGGAAAGATGTGTGTTGAATAATACCATGTGGATAGAACCATCCAGGCGAGAAACAAGACGATTCCGGTAATGATTGGTCTCATTGTTTCAGGGTGTTTAAGTTATTATGCGACCATACAAGTTACGTGATATTCATGGAGAAGTCAAGTTTACCACGCAATAATCTGTTCCGGAGGCTTCCGGGAGCGTTTATTCCCGGTGGCTGCCTGGCTTCGGGCGATCCCCCGGTAATTTTCGGAATTTCCCCGGGGAGCTTCCGGTTGCTGAGATGAAGGCGCGGGTGAATGAGTTGTAGTTGTTGAACCCGGCTGTTTCGGCGATGCCTTTCATGGTGTAGTTCCTGCACTCCTCCAGGCCGAGCAGTCTGACCGCCTCCTGCACGCGGTATCCGTTCACAAATCCGCTGAAATTGGTGTTGTAGCTGTCGTGTATCAGTTGAGAAATGTAGGTCCGGTTCGTACCCAGGCGGGCTGCCACATCGGTGATCTTCAGGTCGTGCTGCAGGTAGGGACGCGTATCACTGAATAGCTGTTCCAGCTTCTCCTTTAGTCCTTCCGGCACATGGATGTGGTTGTGATTCTCTTCGTTTACTACGCAGGCATCTTTGTAGAATTCACCGTTCTCGATGTAGCGCTGGTGGTTGGCGATATAGGCGATAGCGAAGAAGAGGGCGCTCAGGGTGAAGAGGAGGGTGGCCAGCACCGGGTCGGGTATCCTGTTCAGATCGCTGTTTCCCTCGAGGAGCAGGAATATTCCGGCGAGCGAGGCTCCCGGGTAGGCCAGATAGAAAAAGCCGATCCAGTTGAAGTAGTGCCCTTTTAGTCCGGAGAAGTAATTATTTACCCGTTGCCTGTGTCGCCTGATCAGTTGAACGCACAGGTAGAAGTAGGCGGGGATCTGCAGCAGCACGACGGCCTTCGACAGGGTGTTCACCAGGTACAGCAATGTCGCAGGGAAGGGGGCAGTGTAGAGGCTGCCTGCTCCGGTTGCATAGCGATATAGCTCCTTGGGATATATCAAAATTTGAAAAAGCATAGCAAAAAATGATAGTGCGACTGCCGGAAGCAGGTGGGGGAGGTCCTTTTGGTTCAGCCGGCGGCGGCAGGTGACGGAGCGGATGTAGAGCCAGATGAGCGGGAAGATGGAGCAGACTGCGAGGAAGAAGAGCGGTTCCATGCGGATGTAGAACGGGATGTTGCCGGTGTAGAAGGGGAGGATGGAGGTGAACACGGTGAAGAACGCGAGCATGAGTGAGGCGATGTAGAAGCCGGGGTTTTTTGTGGAGCTGTTGCGTAAAAAGAGGATCACGGCCCAGAAGAGGGTGGTAAATGATGGTGCCAGGAGTGCGATGATCTTCAGGCTGATGGTCATTGTATTTGAAGGTGCTTACAACAAATTTAAAATAAAAATTGTGAAATCGGGAATTCAATTGTGAAATGTTATACAGGTGGGTGGTGATTAATTCATACTTTTCCTGAATGTATTGGGTTGCGGCAGGGTGCGTTGGGCCAGGGTCTTGCTGGAATGATGGTATGTCAGATTCAGGGTATTCATTAAAATAAAAATATGTAGCTATGAACCAACTGGACAATTATGGTTAAAACTATAATTAAAATATTTCATATCAAGTAGTTAAATCAATAATATAATACTATGAAAAATCAATTACACCTCTCAGCCAGGAATGCGGTTTTTCCTTCGTTGGTTGCGCTGTTCCTGCTGGTTTGCGGTTCTGCAATGCATGGTCAGCAGAACGCCTATTTCTTTAGCACAGTAGATACAACAGAGGCTTATGAGAGCTCCGGTTACTGTCGCACGTTAAACTACTACTGGGACCAGTCGCTGATTGGTACTGACGGGAAGATTTATTTTGTCTATGTGGACAATTACAAGCTTTATTATCATGTTTCTGACGATTTGGGCGAGACTTGGGAGGAGCACTATATTGAGACAGGTTGGGACGGATTTATTTACACGGCCATGGCGGGGATGACAGCTGACGGGAGGCTGGTGATTCTCTTCTCGATGAATGAGTCGTTCATCAACGGCACGGTGACTTATGGATCGGAGTTCAGATATACGCTAATGGGGGCGGTGCAGGATGGTGAGGGTTGGGCGATCGGACCATTATGGACCGCCACAACAAACAGCGGGATGCTGCCATTCGGCACCATTACCACGAAATCGGGGATTGTGCACATGATTTTATACAAATCTGGCTGGTGGAATTATGGGGGTGAGCTGTACGAGGTGATGTACGATCCGGTGGAGAACAAGTGGTCGGGTGTGGAGACCATCAAAATTTTCAATGACCGGCCTGTTGATCACGGCACTTTTCATGTCTGCAAGCTGGCTGAGGGTGATAGCGACACGATCGTTTGTGTGTACCAGCGGCACACAGCCGATACGAAGTACCACAACCTGGAGGTGATCATGAAGGGGGCGGATGGCTGGACCGATGAGGAGGTGATCCTGGCCGGGAGCGATTACCCCACCTACAATCGGTTTGACCTGGATTACGACCGGCACGGGCATATGTACCTCACCTATTTCATTCCTTACGGACCGGAGGGTCCGGAGTTGTACATTGCCCACAAGTCGGTGCGGGAGTTCGAGAAGTTCACCGTCTTCGATGTTACCGATACCCTCCGGAAGGTGAGTGTGCATCCGCATCCCGACGGGGTGGCCTATCTATACATGAATTTCAAGGATTCGCTGCCCGAGATCTGGCGGATCAGTCAGGAGGGGTTGGAGCCGACCGGTTACCTGCCGGCATTTGACGAGGGCGATTCGGTGGATGTAATGCGGTTTCATTACCACATTCCCCTCAAGAATAACTTCTCGGTACTGCCCGGCTCGGGCGATGGCGAGCAGGAGACCGGTCCGGGGCTTTTTGCCTTCACCAACCGGTATGACGGCAGGGATGGCAACACTGTTTTGCCATATCCGGTGGTATTTGTTAGCGCCAACCTGGAGGAGCAGCAGCAGCCCGTGGGAGCGTTGCGATCCCCCGCTACGGGCTTTGGTATCTGGCCCAACCCGGGGAACGGCGAGTTGGTGGTTGGCATGAACGGAATGGCGGGAGTGGTGCAATTCCGGGTGTACAATATCGCGGGATCGCTTGTTGGGGCGTTTGCGGCGGCTGATG
>CAYOVC010000211.1:0-4304 GCA_964407305.1 uncultured Bacteroidaceae bacterium
CTGATGGTACATCAAACCACATGATATCGGGGGCATAACCGGTCATTAGTTCTTTAATCTGGGGTATACTTTTCGATTCATAGTATTTACCGGGTTCTTTTTTGCCGGTTTCCGGGAAGTCCCACGTGTTATCGAGTCCTTTCGCGTTTGGTTCATGCCAGTCCCAGTTGTGGGAATAATAAAAGCCAAGTTTTAACCCGTATTTATCACATGCTGATTTGAGTTCTTTAAGCGGATCCCTGTTGAATGGTGTGAAATCGACTATATTATAATTGCTCGCGTCGGAATCAAACATGGCAAAGCCATCACAATGTTTTGCTGTTATTACAATGTACTTCATGCCTGCTTCTTTTGCGGTTTTCACCCATGTTTCCGCGTCAAATTTTACCGGGTTAAAAGTCGCGGCAACTTTCTCATATTCATTTACAGGTATTTTTCCATTATACATGATCCATTCACCTGGCCCGTCAATTCTTTCACCTTTCCATTCACCGGCGAGTTCCGCGTAAGGACCCCAGTGAATAAACATGCCAAAACGTGCTTCGTTCCACCATTCAAGCCTTTCAGTCCTGTTGCGGGTATATTTTTCAATTTCTTCAGGTACCTGCCCGTGTATGGTTGTTGAATGAAATATAGTGAACAGCAGTGAAGCAATAATGATTATTCTCTTTTTTGTTTTCATATATGTTGAATTAAGCTTTTTGCAAAAATCGAATAATAATATGGGAATACGCGGAACATATGGTTCATAAACTATAAATATATATTCTATTTTAGGAAATAATCTTTGCAATATTAAAACTATTCAAGGTTGAGAGAAATGCATGATTGATCGTGTAAACGTTTTCATGCACAACTCTCTCCAATTGCACTGCAGCGCGGTTAATCAATAATTCCGGTAACGAGAGCATGGAAATTATTCAACTTGTTCAGAATGTTAATAAAGAACTCATTTTTTTCTATTTTTGCCTGAGAGAATCTTATAAAGTTAAAAGAGTGCCGCAAGTTAAAATTGTTTCAGGGACGGATATCAATGTTTTAAATTCAAACCCGGGTCAAACATTGCTCGGGGTTTTAAGGGAAAACAATATTGAAATATTCGCTCCTTGTGGTGGCAATGGTACTTGTGGTAAATGCAGGGTAATGGTGAAAGGGCACGGGATAGTAACTTCCTGTCTTTTTTCTGTAAACGAAAATATTGAAATTGTTTTACCGGATAAAAAGGAGTCAGAAATACTTGTAACACAACACGCCTATACCAAGATTTTACCTTTGAACCCCGGGAAAGTTTCTGACCTGGTATCTTTTCCCCTGGGTATAGCTGTAGACCTAGGGACTACTACAATCGTCTGTTACCTTGTTAACCTGCTTACCGGATCGGTAATTGAAACATTATCAGGGACCAACCCGCAGGCGAGGTTCGGTGCTGATGTAATATCCAGAATACAATACGCAGGCAACGGTGAAAAAGAATTAAAGCAATTGCAGGATGTTATTATTGATTTTCTGAATGAAAAGATAAAGATGTTTGCTGAATCAACCGGCTTCGAAGCAGCTTTAATCGTGAAAATAACCATTGCTGCCAATAATACCATGCTACACTTGCTGAAGGGAGTCGATCCGGCTCCCCTTGCCCTGGTGCCATTCACACCCGTGTTCACTGGGTTTCAATATCTCAAAGCCAAAGACATGGGATTAAAAACAAATGAAGATGCATCAGTTACCCTTTTGCCTTCTTTATCAGCATATGTTGGGGCTGATATCATTGCCGGTATTGCTTCACTTGAACCCGGTGATAAAATAAAAAAATACCTGTTTCTGGATGTAGGTACCAATGGCGAGCTTGCACTGATAACGCCAGATAAAATATGGAGTTGTGCCACCGCGGCCGGACCTGCTTTCGAGGGGGCAAATATTTCATGCGGTATGGGTGCTGTTTCAGGGGCGATAAAGACATTTGACGCCTATGGTTTTAAGGTAATTGGCAATGAATCCCCATCTGGTATCTGCGGATCGGGTTTGATAGATCTGGTTGCTGTTTTATTGGAGAAAGGGATTGTGAATGTTGAAGGTAATATGGACGAGGATTATGTTATAGCTGATGAAACCATTTCCGGAGGAAACGAAACGTTGTTTTTCAAACGGCAAGATGTACGGGAGATGCAATTGGCCAAGTCCGCTGTTCGATCGGGCATTAATATTTTAATGCAGGAAGCAGGCATGGATTTTAGCGAGATTGATGTTTTATTTCTGGCAGGAGGGTTTGGTAATTATATTAATATAGAAAATGCCATGAAGATTGGCTTATTGCCCGTGGAATTGAAAAACAAGGTAATTCCTATCGGGAACACCTCCGGCACCGGGTCTATCCTGGCGCTTAAATCAACCATGTTTGAAAACAACCTGAACGAGGTAATCGCGAAATCTGTACTGGTCGAACTTTCAGCCAACGAAAATTTCGAGATGGAATTCGCGATGAACATGTACTTTTAAACTATTTCCGACCATATATTTTATTTGCAAAATTACAAATTAATTGCTCGTTTTACTTTATCTACAGACAGATTAACGGGTGATTTACCCCTGAAAGGAATTTCGCCATACAATGCTTTTACCAGTGCTTTTTGTGAAAAGTCAACATAGGAGTAAGCATTGATATACACGTGTACTCCCTCGAAATACTCGTTGTAGAAATGGGGATTGCCCAATGAAACAACGATTGTCTTGTTCCTGTCGAGGCTGTTGACCGCCCATAACGATTCGGCCTCATCACCGGTAAAACTCATTGGGCCAATAGGGTGGTGGGAATGGCGGTGGATGGCAAAGATAATCAGATCGTATTTTTCTGAGAGGGTATCCGTGTATTTCAAATCAGTTTCGAAACGTACGTTCTTCTGGAAAGTTACTACGGCGCCTCTTTTTTCCAGTTCCTCTTTAAAAACAACCAAATCCTCGAATTTACTCTGGTAGGGGGCAACCCCGGCCAGGAGTATCTTTTTATGTTTTTCTTTATCGATGGGTAGAAGATTTTTTTTATCCCTTAGAAGAGTTATGCTGTTTTCGGCGAGTTCTGTAGCTGTTTTTCTTGCAAAATCTGTAATCTCCGGTGTTAGTGCTTCCATATCCGGAAAATCGCTGTCGAATAATCCCAGTTTATTCTTCAGATCCCAGATTCTCGAAACCGCATCATCAAGTCTTTCCATGGATACTTCTCCTGAAAGAACCGCTTTTTCCATGTTGTTGATATAATTTGGAGTGGTCCAGAGCATCACATCACATCCTGCCTTAAAAGCTTCTATATCCGCCTGTTCATCAGAGAAATACCCTTTAAATCCAGACATCACAAGTGCGTCGGAAACAACCACACCCTTGAAATCCATTTCTTCCTTTAGTAGATTCGTTAATAATTCACGCGAAAGTGTTGCCGGGGGGTACACACCCTCGATCTTTTCTTTTTGGTAAGCCGGAAGAGATATATGACCGGGCATTATCGCGTAGGCACCGGCATCAATACAGCCCTGGAATGCTCTTCCACTGTATTTCCACCATTCATCAAGTGAAAGTGAATTACAGGAGGTTAAGAGATGTTGATCGCGGTAATCAATACCATCGCCAGGGAAATGTTTCAGAGTAGCAGCCAGCCCGTTATCCTGCATACCCTTGATAATTTTTGAAACTATTCGGACAACCATTTCCGGGTCATCACCAACCGCCCGATGTGTTGTCGTGGGGTTAAGTGGGTTCAGGGGCAGATCTACAACCGGTGCAAAAATCCAGGTCACCCCGGCACAGCGAGCTTCAATAGCAGTGGCTTTCCCGTAATTATAAGCAATGTCTTCAGAATCTGTTGCCCCAAGTGCCATTAAATGGGGTAGAGCTGTTAAGTCCTGAATGTTACAACCGGCTCCCGATTCCATGTCATCAATGTGGAAAAGAGGAATTTTTGAAGCTTTTAGGTATTTTTTGTATCGTTCCAAAAGCTTGTAGGTGAAATTTTCACCATCCCTGTTCAATGAAAACATGCCTCCTACCGGGTTTTTTTCCATGAATTTTTCCAGGCTCCCATGTAGTTTTATTTCTTGTTCCGGGTTGGGCATATGAATGAGGGTTTGCCCGATTTTTTCTCTGAGGGATAACTTCTTCCATCCGTCGTTCTCAAAAGTAGTTGTCATATTTTATCATTTTATTTGCATTACAAATATCGATCATACATTCTGATATGATTATCATTATTATTTCATTCAATATAAATAATATCCCATTTGTATTCATGAGGAAGAATAATAATTACTGGGTTCAAATCC
>CAYOVC010000211.1:4314-5376 GCA_964407305.1 uncultured Bacteroidaceae bacterium
ATTTTCCTGTACATTTGGGGGGTTATTCCTTCCAGGTCGTGAAAGGTTTTTGAATAATTACTCGGACTGTCAAATCCTACCTCCGTGGCAATTTCTGAAATGCTTTTACTGGTTGACTTTAACTTTTCCTTTGATGCATTGACACGATGGTTTATCAAATAGATATACGGACTGGAACCTGTCATTTTTTTGAAAATTCTTGAAAAATGATATTTACTGCTATATGCCTCGCGTGCAATGTCTTCCAGTCTGATTTTGCGGGCATAGTTTTCCTTAATAAAATCAATTGCCCTGTCTACCACCTGATTGGTTTTATTATCCTTAAACTCTCCGAACCTGGATGCTGAAACCTTAATAACCAGGGATATCAGTTCAGCAATTAGGGCCATGGTTTCAGATTCAAAAAATTTTGTATTTTTATCGGACATTTCTATGATCTTATCCAGTGTCTTTTCTATAGGGTTATTTTTTCCTGCTTTAATGACGGGTCCGTGCATATTATATATTGTTTCATATAATTTGTCACTGTTATTTCCGTGAAAATGCAGAAAACTGAACTTCCATTTGACAGCATCTCCCGAACCGTAGAAGTGATGATCCCGGCAATTAATAAACACGATATCACCTTTGCCAAGGGTGTATTTCTTGTGCCTGTATTCAAGAAATGCTTTGCCTGACAGCGTGGAAAGAATAAGAATGCTCTTCATGCCTTCTCTTTTTGTGAAGTGCCCCCTGCCACATGAGTAATATCCTGTATCCTGAATATAATAGAATAAATTTTTCGCGATTTCCCCTGGTGTATGAGAAAAAGTATGATGACTCAGGATTATGTTTTTAGAGTAATCTCTCATTTATTTAAAATATAGTTATGTTGTTTATATTTAGCATGTTCATTTTTGCAGAAGGATTAAATTTTACATTAAATCCCTCGACCGAGACCGACAACTGGCGGATAAGGGTTACACGTGATAAATATAGCAATATATTTATATCATTGAGCAATACTCTTATTCAATTTTCATTATACTACCCTTATTATTGTACATTAAATTGTTAGTGAGG
>CAYOVC010000212.1:0-5338 GCA_964407305.1 uncultured Bacteroidaceae bacterium
AGTTTCCCTTCTTTCTCCAGTATTATAAAATCAATTTCACCATTATTCATATTTCCTGAAACGGATATTCCATCTTCAACATGTATGTTATAAAATGAAAGGTTTTTCCATGAATCCGGTATTGCCGGGAAAACGCGGATGGTATCATTGTATGACTGTATAATCATTGACAATACTAATTGTATATATGCAGCATAACTTGTTTGAAAATAAGGTTTGTTATTTTCAAATTCGAATAATGCAATCTCAGATTCATCGACACATTGTATATTTCGCTCCAAATATCTGACACATTCATTTCCTCGTCCGAAATACGCCTCTGTAATTCCAAACCAGCTTGCAATAAAGGAAATCATTCCCTTGCCATTTAAATTCCTTTGCCAGGTTAGGTCCAATGTATTCTTGACCTTATCTTCATCGAGTAATGGTATTAGCTCATATCCGGGAAAGCCTAAATATACAGGTGCCCTAATTCCAAAATACCCGGATCCTTCCCGATTCATCCTATCATTTAAATATTCGAGGTAGATGGTGTCATTCTGCGGGATATAAATATTGTCTGATAGTTCCTGCCATTTTCTTCGTTTTTCCTCATCCAAACCTAATTTTTTTGCATACGCTGATGCCATCATCAAGTTCCACTTGGCCGCTACAGCACAGTCGAGGATAGATTCCTGGGTAATATTTTCTGAAACCGAATGAAGTTTTGGTAATATATAACTTTTTAAACTATCATTCCATTCGAGCAGAACCTCCCAAAAATTAGCTGTGCCTTTCATTACCGGGTAAGTATATTGCCGTGTAAATACCTCATCGGGATAATATTCAGATATTTGATGAAAGAAAGCAGCTGCAAATGCATTAATCCCTCTCTGATGAGCCCTTCTTATACGGCAATCATTAAGTATTGAGAGTTGGTGGGCAAAACCCATCGAAGTCTCGTTTAAGCTTGGCAATAACAAACTATCTATGCCTTCATTAAAATAATAACTCACATCTTGTTCAGGAACAGGTGGATATTCCCAGAATTTTTCATATTGATTGTTTTTTATATAGGATATGTATTTTCTGGCATTGCTTTTTAAGGCGAGTGGGACAAAATGCTTTTTTGCCATTTCTTTTGCTTTGTCTTCATGGCCTAACAAAGCGAAACTACGCACTGACCATCCCGCGGCCCCATATGAATAAGGTCTCATTTCCCAGGAAGGAACTGCAAATTGTGCTTCTCCAGGTAAAAAACGCTCCGAGGCTGCTGAACAAAACGTGTAGTAAACCGAACGATAAAAAAGTCTTTCATACTTTACGTCCGGTATTTTAATAATAGCCGTTTTTCGCCATTCATTTTCCCATGCAAGTTTATGCGTTTTCTTCTCATAATCAAAACCATTAAAGCTATAGAATGAATTTAATGCCCTGTTTGCAAAATCTTCCCCCTGCCAGTGAGTAGCGACTGAAAACACAAATACAATTTCACCTGAACCAGGAACGGCAACATTATATGTCCCATAAGTTGATGTTGGCTTCAATTCCTCACTACTCCAGGCAACCCAGAACAAACGGGTAAAAGAAGTATCAGGGTTTGCTGCTACAATAATATTTTTGTTGACCTCTTTGCTTTCGAATTCTACTAAATGCCCACCATTTTCGACATTCAACCGGTTTACAGGCAATTCCAATTTTACATCAAACGAATCGGAACGTAAGTTTTTAATCCGCATTACAAGCAACTCTTTAGTTGACTTTGAAAAAAAGACCTCAGTTTGATATTCATTATTATCAGAAAGAACTTCCGTCGAAATAATACCCGTTTTTAAATCTGAAACTTGTGAATACTTTCTGATATTTTCAGAATCGCTTATAAAACGTAAATTATTGAGCGGATGCTTGTCAGTGGTATTTTTCCAAAATTCCGCAACCCATAATTGATCAAAGCCCAGTCCATCCCGGTTTAGCATCCCTCCCATATCACCATTACCGGTCATAAGTTTTACTTTTGCAGAATCATGCCTTTCAATTCTAATGGAATGTAATTCAAGCAGGGAATCCTGCAGTTGATATATAGTTGAGTCAGTACTCGTCGCAAAAGCAAATTCAAAACTAACAAAACCGATTATAGGGAACAGTATATTTTTTACCCTGGATAATATTTTCATTGTTCAGTTTTTTTATTTTCAAATATTAGTACGGTAACGCAATTAACAAAATATATTTCAGATTGCGAAAGTTCAATAACAATTGTCAGTTCTTTTCCTTGAGTTTTTACAAGGAACCACACATCCAAATGGCATTAAAACTCTCCGATTCTTGTGCCGTTAAACCAGGTTCCCCTCGCTAACTTCACTTAATGGTTCGCTACTATAATCGGTTCCCGTTGTAAAAAAACGAATCTCAGGATATCGCCTGGTATTAGCATGGGGCTGGCCTGAATCTCTAACCTTAGCTTTGGGATCAAAGTCAATTGTTGGTTCAGTTATCATCCTGCAATTCTATTAAAAGATTCCTAGCATATATTTATTCATTCCTGATACCCCGGGAAATTTACTACATCATATTCTGGTCCTGCAAATTTGTTTCTGCCGATTTGATTATCCTTATCCAATCCCGCTATTTCCTCAACCAGAATATATTGCATCAAACCTCCCCAACAATAATGAGGATCACCGGCACCAGGACCATCAGCATAGTAGTTTTCGTATAATTGTCCCCGTTCAAGCCACTCGTTCTGTGCCTGCCTTGCGCTTTTAACTGCAAATTCCCAAACTACGGCTTCAGGGGCATATTCTTTAATGCCCAGATAGGTCAGATAGTTGGTGGGTGGCCAAATTCTACCTCTCCAGTAACCCTGGGTGGGAAACGCAGGATCATCTCTTGAAATGGTAGGAATAACATAATTGCCCCAAAACAGGTTTGTATCAAGCAGGTTGGCAATAATTCTTTCAGCCTTTACTGAATCCGGGGCTCCAGCTATCAATGGGAAAAACAAGGTTGGTCCCAGGCGTTCACTGAACAAACTTCCATCGTACGCTTGTTCCATTGTCCATTTAAGTTCGAAGGGAATATCACCCGTGTAGTTCAGTTCGGCCTTGTATTCTTCACCTGCCTTGAGGTAAACCGGATTGCTGATAAATTCTGTAATCCAGAATTTACGATTATCAATAATGACTTTTTCGTCAACTATTAATTCAACACCAAAATCTTCGGGAGTATGGAAGAAATAGACCCCTGAGTTTTCCGGGGTTATTGTAAATTCAAATTTCAGGGGATTATCCTCTCTTGCATATTTAGAATAGTGGCGTGTTGCCAATCCTGAACTTTTTACCTGACTGGCATCCAATCCCACCTTCCGGGAATTCATTTTAATCAACTCCCCCTCTGCTGACTCATAAGAATAAATTGTATTTCCGGCTAATATCTTATCCGGAATGCTCCTGAAGGCTTCTGCCGCAGGTTTTCTGGAATACTCATCCCAGTATTTATTGCTGTACATACCGGCTTCTTCATTCCATAATATTTCGTTTATTCTTTTATTTATCTCTGCAACCTGCTGTTTCAATTCTTCAGCATCATCTGATTTACCTATAGCATCGGCAATATATGAAAGATATAGCGCATCGGCAGCCCATAATCCACTCAGGCCAGCCATGTCAAGTTCCATTGTTCTTGAGCTTTCATTCATGCGCGCATCGTCAAACATAGGACTGTTATCCTGTCCGCTCTCGTACTTGGCACCCTGCAACCAGGTATCAATTTCTGTTCCCCATTCAAGTAAACCATTTTGATTACCATCCCGGTAAGGCAGTCCGTTTTCGGGACGAATATCAAACCACCAGTTGTGCCATTTCAACAATTTCGGATACACCTCTTCGAGAAACCCGAGATCCGGTTGATACTGGTGCATTTTCCAAACGCAAATTGCCCCAACAGGAGGTTGCGAACGGTCATTTGAATTATTCAATGTATCATTCCCGAAGTTCACGTTGGGTACAATACCTTCGGCTGTTTGATGAGCAAGAATCGATCTTACAGACTCCTTTCCCCCTTCAGGATCTTCCAATGAAGCCAGCAGGGCATGAAAAAAAGTATCCCATTCAAAAATGCGCTGGTTTACCACCCCACACCAGCCCCGGCTGACAACATGGGCAGTAAGTCTGGTTTGGGTTCCATAAACCCTTGAATGGTTTAGGTGATTTGAAACCGCCTCCCATATATCGCCATAGGGAGTATTTACTTTAAACCTGTTTGCGTTATATCGTGCAAGTGATTCTTTTAATCTTTTTTCAATATCTTCAGCCTGGTAATCTATTTTTTTCGTGCCTGAATAAAAATAGATCGATTCTTCTGCTGAAACTAAAAACTCTGTGGCAATAGCAGATGCTGAATTGGCTATCTGCACACTATTATTTTGCCTTATTTTTTGTTCTATGGTTTCATCCGTGTTCATTGATGTAAAAGCCCGGAAATGGTTTTTGTTTAAGGTGACAAAAAACCAGTCGGAATCTTCAGAAACCGCCGGGGAATTTAACCACCCTTTCATCATGTCTCCTTCGATGCTGTAATAAACTTCATCTGATTCCGGAAACGACTGCATGGCTTCTATAAAGATTTCCTGTGGATTATCACTATAGATTTTTCCTACCGCATTTAAACCATCTTCTGTTCGCGACCATTCAATCCATATTTTGTTACCCTGGTCAGTAGTAAAACCATATTTGTTGTATGAATAATCTGGTGCCGAAGGACCGAATCTTTGTCCTGATTCATCGTTAAGGATATACCGGTGTTCATCAAATGTTGCTATATAGTTACCCAGTGAGTCCTGAAAACCAATCCTGAATAGAAAAGCCTGGTTATTATCATATAGGAAAGTAATGCCATGTGCTACATCAGGATAATAATTACCGATTTTTACTAATGAAGGATTATTTCTGGTGCATGAAGAAAAAAAAAGGATAAGAACCAATAATTGAACTCGAATTACAATTTTCATACGTTATTTTTTTGGTGAAAATAATATATGTCAATAGGAAGGGATAGCATAAATTATTCAAAAGATATAATAAATGTTGAAAAAGTTGGGATATAGCCCTTGAGGTAAATAAAAATCACCCTTTTGATCCATAAACTAAAACATTTAATTCACATAATAGCGAGGCTAATCCATTTTAATAAACGGGATCCCGGACTTTTTACGTTTTTCTTCAGCAGCCTATTTAAAATCTGTCAATAGAGTCGGGGTGTCTGGATCAGAATGTTCGAGATCAAGGCGCGCAAAAATTTTAAACCGCAGTATACTAATGTATTCGAGGATTTAAAATTTTTGCAGCAACGCAGATATCGG
>CAYOVC010000213.1:0-5324 GCA_964407305.1 uncultured Bacteroidaceae bacterium
AGTTTGGAGGACCTGGTGAATGTAGACAATGACACACAGATCGGGATGGTGAAGGTGATCCTGCTGGTAGAGGACTCGGAGATATACTACTCGCGCTACCTGCCGCTGCTCTATACCATTGTGCTTGAGCAAACCAGGCGCATCATCGATGATGTGAGCACCGACGATCTGTTCAAGGTGCTGCGCCTGCGCGCCCGTCCGAAGATCCTTTTAGCGACAACCTATGAACAGGCCGTGGAGGTGATTGAGAAGTACCATGAGAATATGCTCTGCCTGATTACCGACGTGGAGTTCGAAAGACAGGGGGAGGAGGACCCCGGGGCAGGGTTCAGACTTGTGCAACATACCCAGCAAGAGGTGAAAGGGCTCCCCACCGTGATCCAGTCGTCCGAGGTAACAAACTCGCGCAAAGCTTTTGAGCTGAAGAGCAACTTCATCAACAAGAACTCCGAAACGCTCATGCAGGATATCCGCACCTTTATCTCTCACCACCTTGGCTTCGGCAGCTTTGTATATAAGGATGCCACCGGAAACAAGATTGCTGAGGCAAAATCGCTCAAGGAGTTTGAAAACAACATCGCCAAAATACCGACCGAATCGCTGATATACCACGGTAAGCGAAACCATTTTTCCCTCTGGCTCATGGCGCGCGGCGAGCTGAAGATCGCGAAGATGATCCACCCGGTGAAGGTCTCCGATTTCAAGACGCCCACGGAGTTCAGAAGCTACCTGAGGCATGTTATCAGAAAATACCGCAACGAGTCCAACATCGGTAAGATCATTAATTTCGAGCCCTCGGCCGTGATGGACGAAACCAATATCGTGAGCCTGGGTACCGGTCCACTCGGCGGAAAGGGCAGGGGATGTGCCTTTATCAACACACTGATCTATAACCTGAATTTTCCTGAGATCATCCCCGAAATGAATATCCGTACTCCGCGCACCTGCATCGTGGGTACGGATGAGTTTGATATTTTCATAGAGCGTAACTCTTTGCACGAAGTGGTACGGGGGGATCACAGCTATGATGAGATACGGCGGATCTTCAGCGAGGCGGATCTCTCCTACAACCTGGAGAAAAAGTTGAAGGTGCTGGTGAAGCAGATGGATCGTCCCCTGGCTGTTCGCTCTTCCAGTCTGCTCGAGGACTCCACCCTGCAGCCGTTCAGCGGGATATTCGATACCTACCTGATCCCCAACAACGATGATTCAAACATCGCCCGGGCCAACCAGCTCGCACAATGTATCAAGCTGGTCTACGCCTCGATCTATTCACCCGAATCAAGGAGTTATTTCGAGGTAACCAATTTCAACCTTGAAGAGGAGAAGATGGGGGTGGTAATCCAGGAGGTGGTGGGAGAGGCCCACGGAAATCATTACTATCCGCATGTAAGCGGCACGGCACAATCGCACAACTACTACCCGGTGGCACATATGGAGCCGGAGGACGGGTATGCACTGGCGGCGCTCGGACTGGGCCATTATGTCGTGAACGGGGAGAAATCGTACCGCTTTTCACCCGTATACCCGGAACTGGAGGTGAACTCCCCGAGGAAACTTTACCGCGATTCGCAGGTGGAGTTTTATGCGCTCGACCTGAAAAGCAGTGATACTGATTTTATTAACAGGGGAAGTGAGGCCAACCTCGTGAGGCTCACCATCTCCCAGGCGGAGAAGGATGGAATGTTAAAACACCTGGCCTCGGTATACGATCCGGAAAATGACCGGATCGAGCCGGGACTCAGTGCGGTCGGACCACGAATTCTCAATTTTGCCAATATATTGAAATATAATTACGTGCCGCTGGCAAAGACGATCCAGTTGATCCTCGACGTCGGAAAGGAGGCCATGGGATGTCCGGTTGAGATCGAATATGCAATCGACCTGAACAAAGCAGCAAATGACAAACCTTCGTTTTACCTGCTTCAGATCAAACCGATGTATGGTTCGGGAACCGGGTTCAGCTTTGATAAGGAGAAGCTGCGGGAGGATGACCTGCTTATCTTCGCCGAACAGAGTATGGGTAACGGTAAGCTCACAGAGGTGCAGGATGTAGTGTTTGTGAAACCGGAGGCTTTCGACAGGCTGAGAACAAAGGAGATCGCCGGGGAACTGGAAAAGCTGAACAGGGAGCTGACTGCGGACGGAAAGGAGTATATTTTGATAGGACCGGGACGCTGGGGAACGGCCGATCACCACATCGGTATACCGGTGAAATGGTCGCACATCTCCAATGCCAGGGTCATCGTCGAGACAAGCATGGAGGAGTTTCCGCTTGATGCATCGCTCGGATCACACTTCTTCCACAATGTTACCTCCATGAATGTAGGATACTTCAGTATTCAGTACGACTCACCCACGGAATTCATTAAATGGGATATGATGAAGCAACAAAAGGTGGTTCAGGAGACCGAATTTCTGATGCGGGTACAGTTTGAGAAGCCGCTCTGCATCCTCATGGATGGAAAGAAACGGATCTCGGCGGTATTGAGGGATGGTTGCAGCGCCGGCAGCGAAGCCCTGATGCAACCAGGTTGACCAGAAATAATTGAATTAAACAGCAATGAATTAGCGTGGCATTAACGACAAGACACCTGGGATCGCCGACGATCGACTTTAGTCACACGGCATTTAACCTGCTGATGCAGAAGCGGATCAGAAAAGTACTGATCATCAGCAGCAACTACGACTTTTTCATGCTGGAAGAGGATGGCCGCGTGGATGAGCAGATTTTCAATGAGTATGTGTCGCTGAACCTGCGGTACCCGCCTACCTTTATCCAGGCCAACACCTCCCGGGAGGCCTTTGAGATTCTGGAGGTCCAGGAGATCGACCTGGTGATCGAGATGCTCAATATCGCCGATATCGATCCCTTTAACCTCGCCAAGCGGATCAAAAAACAGTACGATGATATTCCCATCGTGGTGCTGACACATTTTAACCGCGAAGTGAGCCTCCGGCTGGAGAAGGAGGACCTTTCAGCCATTGATCATGTCTTCTGCTGGCTGGGGAACGCCGATCTGTTGCTGGCGATCATCAAGCTGATCGAGGACAGGATGAATGCCGATCACGATATCGAGCTGATCGGGGTGCAGACCATCATGCTGGTGGAGGACTCGGTACGGTATACCTCCAGCTACCTCCCCGAGCTCTACCGCATCGTGCTCCAGCAGTCGCGCGAGTTCATGAAGGAGGCGCTGAACGAACACCAGAAAATGCTCCGTATGCGCGGACGACCGAAGATCCTGCTGGCCAAAACCTACGATGAGGCGCTTGCGATCTACAGGAAGTACCACTTCAATATGCTGGGGGTGATCTCCGATGTAAGCTTCAAGAAGAACAACAAGCGCGATACGAAGCGGAAGCTGGGACTAAAACTGATAAAGGAGATCCGCAAGAACGACCCGCACATGCCGGTGCTCCTGCAATCGTCCGATAAAAACAACCAAAAGCTGGCCGAAGAGCTGCAGGCCGGCTTTGTGCACAAATACTCCAAGGCGCTCTCTATCGATCTGCGGAACTATATCATTGGTCATTTCGGTTTCGGTGAGTTTATTTTTGTCGATCCCGATACCAACCAGGCGATCGGGAGGGCCCATAACCTGCAGACTTTCCAGCGGAAGATCCTCGAGGTGCCCGATAAAGTGCTTGCCTGGCACGCGTCACATAACCACCTCTCCAGGTGGCTCAATGCGCGGGCGATCTTTCCTGTGGCGCAGCTTTTCAAGTACATCACCGAGGAGGATTTTAACAACATTGAGGAGGTACGCAGCTACATCTATGAGGCGATCTCCAGTTTCCGTATCAGCAAGGGGAGGGGGATCATTGCCGAGTTCGACAGGAGAACCTATGATGAGTATAAGAATTTTTCACGGATCGGGGAGGGGTCGATCGGGGGAAAGGCGCGCGGACTGGCGTTCATCGATATGGTGATCCAGAAGCACCGGCTGCACAGCAAATACGATAATGTGTCATTTACCGTTCCCCGCACAGTGGTGCTTAGTACCGATGTGTTCGATAACTTCATGGAGATGAACGATCTGTATGATATCGGACTGTCGGACCGGCCCGATGAGGAGATCCTGGATCATTTCATCCAGGCACGTTTCCCGGGCGAGCTGCACCAGGACCTTTACGCAATGCTTGCCTACGTGAACGCTCCGCTGGCAATACGATCCTCCAGTAAGCTTGAGGACTCGCACTACCAGCCGTTTGCGGGGATCTACTCCACCTACATGATCCCGGTGAACAGGAACGACATGACCCATACGATGGAGATGCTGACCATGGCGATCAAGTCGGTGTATGCTTCGGTATATTTCAAGGAGAGCAAAGCCTATATACAGGCAACATCGAACGTGATCGACGAGGAGAAGATGGGGATCGTGCTGCAGGAGGTGTGCGGATCAATGCACGGCGATATTTTTTATCCGACCATTTCGGGGGTGGCAAGGTCGATCAACTTTTACCCGATCGCACCGGAGAAGCCTGAGAATGGCATCGTGAAGATTGCATACGGACTGGGGAAATACATTGTTGATGGAGGGATCTCCCTCCGGTTCTCACCCAGCTTTCCGAAGAAGATTCTGCAATTGTCCAATAACGCGATGGCACTGAAAGAGACGCAGACCCATTTTTGGGCGCTCGATATGGACGAGCAAACTTTTAAGGCGTCGGTGAATGATGCGGTGAACCTGCAGAAGATCAATATCAGGTCGGTGGAGAATGATCCGGTGCTGAACCAACTGGTATCTGTATATGACTATAACAGTGACATCATACGCGACGGAAAGCATGGTCAGGGCAAACGGCTGATGACATTTGCCGGGGTGCTGCAGCACAACAGCTTTCCGCTGGCAGATATTTTAAAGGATATCCTGGAGATCTGTCAGAAGGAGATGAACCTTCCCATTGAGATCGAATTCGCGGTGAATATGAGCGCGGATAAGGAGATGAACCATATGTTTAACCTGCTTCAGATCAGACCGATCGTGGAGTCGGATCAGTCAAGCCAGATCCAGATCGATGAGATTGACAGGGAACAGACGATTGTCAGCTCCGACAGTGCACTTGGGAACGGGGTTTTTCCTGATATCAGGGATGTGGTGTATATCATCCCGGAGAAGTGGGACGCATCGAAGAGCCGGGATCTGGCATTGAAGGTGGAGCAGCTGAACGCGGAGTACAGCCTCCATGATAGCGCTGAGCTATGGATCGATGCAGGGGCGCGGCGCGCCACTCGTAAAAAATCGCTCCGATAGCACCGTCAATCGGCTCACTGCGCCATGATTATCGCACCGACGGCGAGGATCGGCGGGCGGGGG
>CAYOVC010000214.1:0-5318 GCA_964407305.1 uncultured Bacteroidaceae bacterium
AATGAGCTACAACTTGTCTACAGGCGAAATAAAGTTAAGGATAATACTTTTGTATTTGTCGGTAGGCTAACAAAAAGTGAAAACAAAAATCCTCCCTTAAACTATTCCTTCTGCTAAAACAGCATCAAATCCCGCTTCAACCTCTCCTGTAACCAGATAGAGAATAAAGCCCTAACTGAAGGATGCTGTGGATGGCTGTAACGGGTGCCATACCCCCCTGGCCTTCATGGCTGGGGAACTACCACCGGCACGACCGGAGGAAAACACCATGGCCAATGAATCGGTATCATGCGAAGTTTGTCACCTGATACAGGAATCTTCCACTGATCCTCCCTATAACTTCAGCCATATCACGGGACCAAGCACTACCAAACAGAGCGCGCGCGGAGAGGGGAACGACTCCCCAGCCCACCGCATAGCAAAAAATGAATTTTTCAAAACCACCGAACTCTGTGGTACCTGTCACAACGAAAAGAGTCCATTTGGAGTATGGGTCAAAAGCACCCAACTGGAATGGAAAGAGGGTCCCTATGCAGAGGAAGGGGTACGATGCCAGGACTGTCACATGCCTGCTGCTCCATTTCAAACCGCTATGATGGGAAAAACATATCCCGATGCCCGCCTGCATCTTTTTCACGGAGCCCACGACCCGGGAAAGGTAAGAGGAACCGTGGAACTAAGAATCCAACCTGACATACGCGATGCTGAACCCGGAGGAACCGTTGTGTTCACTGTGGCTCTGTTTAATCAGAAAACAGGCCATAAGTTCCCCACCGGATCGGTGGAGGACCGCATCCTGTGGCTGCAGGTCGAGGCCATCGACGCGAAAGGAAACAGCTATATAATTCCGGTTGATGAAAAAGGGTTTGAAGGGGAGGAGTACACCATCGCGGGCGATTACCTGGCATACCAGGATATGGGAGTGCCCCTCGATATTGAAGATTTTGAAGGAGTGCAGCGTGATGGTATCCCACATGGGAACCGGATATTCCGGATGCCCTATTTTGACCCCGAAGGCAGGATGACCATCATGCAGTGGAACACAGACTCACTGGGGACAGATTACCGGATCGGTCCACGGGAGACCAAAATCGAAACATACACGTTTAACCTTCCCTTTAAGACTGCACCCGGTGAGATGAAGGTGAAGGCGGTGCTCAATTACCAGCTGCTGGTAAAACCTGTGGCCGATTTCCTGAATGTCCCTGAAGAGGAGTCTGAAATCATGGTGGTCAATGAGCATTTTACCAGTCTGAATATATTGCCGTAAGATAAAGCGGCTGAAATTAACAGAACCGACCTCGAGCATTTAGCGTTCAGCAAACAACAGAACAATGCATAAACAAACAGAAATCTTAAAACCTGTCATATGAAAAGTAAAACATTTACCCTCCGTCTTTCACTCATTCTTGCTATCATAGCAGGACCCCTTTTGGATGAGTTGAATGCCATCCCGGCGTTCGCGAGAAAATACCAGATCAGTTGTCAGGTCTGCCACTCCCCCGCCAGCCCAAGACTAAAAGCTTTCGGCGATGATTTCGCCGGTGCAGGATTCCGCATGACTGAGTACGATGCACCCAGGTACTTTGTCCCTGTCGGGGATGATAAGCTGTCGTTGATTCGCGATTTCCCCATCGCTGTGCGTCTCGACGGACATATCACCTACAACAATGAAAACAGGGGAGCACCGGATTTTGGTCTGCCGTATGCGCTCAAACTGATGTCGGGCGGCGAACTCTCCGACAAACTCTCCTATTATTTCTACTTCTACATGAATGAGCGAGGAAAAGTGGCAGGAGTGGAAGACGCTTTCCTGATGTTCTCAGATGTATTGGGAACAGGGATCAACCTTTACCTCGGACAGTTCCAGGTATCCGATCCGCTGTTCAAGCGGGAACTTCGCCTCACCCTCGAGGATTATGTAATTTATACCGTCGCCCCGGGAAATTCATCCATCGGACTCAAGTATGACCGGGGGATTCTGCTCGAATATGGGCTGCCCACCGGTACCGATATTATTGCAGAGGTTGTGAACGGGAATGGACTGCCACAAGCTGGTGAGGGGCATATCTTTGACCGTGATAAGCATAAAAGTTATCTGCTGAAGCTCAACCAGGGCATTGGCGATTTCCTTAGTATCGGGTACCTGCTACGGCGCAATATCCGGCTGGTGGGAGAATACACCCGTATCTTTGGCAACGACAATTACGGGAGGGCAAGCGTTGGATTTGTTTCCGCGTTTTAGAGGGGGGCCCAATCCTCCACTACGTGTCGGAAGGGGGATTATTTCATGATCCCCATTGGGGAGGTCCTTGCAACATGTAAATCCCCAATCCTCCACTACGTGTCGGAAGGGGGATTATTTCATGATCCCCATTGGGGAGGTCCTTGCAACATGTAAATCCCCAATCCTCCACTACGTGTCGGATTTCGGTATTTTTTCATTTGACGGCTTATGAGAATTAGCATTCTCAACGCCGTCAAATGAAAAAATCCCGTTCAATCTGCCGATTGAATGGGATTTACATGTTGCGGAGAGGGGGGGATTCGAACCCCCGGTACCCTAATCGAGTACGCCAGTTTAGCAAACTGGTGGATTAAGCCACTCTCCCACCTCTCCGGAGACTTGCTTAATAAAGCAGCACAAAAGTATAAAAATTCGTTTAAAATATCACCATCAAAAAACAAATCTGTTTTTTTACATGTTATCTTTACAAACGCTCTGAGACAAAACAGTAAATATCGTTTCTGTGCGATTGGGAAAAGAGCATTAAACGGCGTATATGCGAAATAAACTATTTAAAAAATTAAATACATGAAAGTTATCTCACTAAACAACGTGGAAAAGATGGAGGTTCACATGGATGGTGCCTCCGGTGCCTGGAAGCAACTTCCCCTGGGAAAGAATGATGGCGCCCCGGTATACTCATACAGGGTGTTCACTGTTGAACCGGGCGGACATACCCCCTATCACCAACACCCCTACGAACATATGAATTATGTGATCGAGGGTCAGGGTGCACTGGTCAACGAAAAGGGCGAAGAGACCCCAATAAAAGCGGGCGACTTTGCACTGGTCAACCCAGACGAAAAACACCAGTACCGCAACAAGGGCGATCAGCCCTTCAAAATCATCTGCGGCGTTCCCAAAGAGTTCGAATAACCTCCGGGTTGGCTGTTATTTCTCCAGCACAGAGCTCCAGTACTCGAAAATACCGTTGGCGAAGTTGTTGTAACGGGATGTGCCGACAGTGCCTGCAAAGGTCTTGAACGACTTGCGCAGCATCTTCGGGGCCTTTGTGTCGATCAGGTGCTCCCGCCGTGCCGAATCCTTGACAAGCGCCGCTACCACATTTTTGGAAATATTGGTCTCATGCACCGTCTTGAATTTGCTCTTGTTCAGCCTCGCCCGGAACTCTTCCAACTCCTTCGGATAGATCATATCGGCGATCAATAATTTGCCATCATCCTTTAAAACCCGGTACACCTCATTGAAAAAGGCCTGCATATCATTATAACAACGGGCCGACTCAACATTTACAACAAAATCAAAACTCTTGTCAGGAAACGGAAGCTTCTCTGCTACCCCATGCCTGAACGACAAACCCTGAACATTATAGTGTTCATTGCAAAAGGCGATACTGCTCTCTGATATGTCCAATCCAACATAACTCTTCGGATTGAAATAGCGGGTAATATACGATGCTCCGCCTCCACGGCCCGATCCTACCTCCAGCACATCCTTTCCCTTCAGATCGGCCCTGTTTACAACATGATCGTATAACTGGATACAATACCGGTCCATCTCATCGCCATCCTTCAACACCAGCCGCGGATCTCCATTTAACGACTCATAGCCATAGTTCATAAAATTCGCAGCATTCTCCCGGTCATACTTGTTCATCGTCCTGTGCCACCACTGCCATAACGGCTTTCTCAAAGGCTTCGGAAGTTCTGCATACTTTTCGACAATTCGTGTCATCTGTTCAAGGTTTGGTTCAACAATAAAAATTGAAAAGACCAAAACTAATGCTTTACATCCTTAAAATGTGCTGTTTGGGGTATATTTCGCAGGAAATGTGACTATTACCTGTTATTTGGGGTGAATGTCATTCGCCCCTAAGCAGCATCAATCACATCCTTAATGCCAAGTAAATACTGGCGGGAGACGGGGATCTCCTCATCAAAATCAAGCAGTTTGAGCCTGTGCCCTTTGTAACTGTTGGTCATGTTCAGGATGTGGGAGGAGTTTACGATGCAGGTACGGTGACAGCGTAAAAATTCATCATGGTGCTTCAAAACCTGTTGCATGTTCTTCAGGGTGTTGCGCAATAGTTTGTGCTTTACATGGTCCTCATCCTTGTAATAGATCTCTACATAATTATCGGCCGACCTGATCAGCATCACCTCATCCGGCAACAGCTCGATTTTCTCTGTCTGCGATTCCGATTCAAATACAACCGGATCACTTTGCCGCTCCCTCGCATTGGCCATGTCATGCTCCAGCTTCAGGTTCCTGCGTACAAAATGCCGCAACTGCTCGCGCAGCATCATGTTCACATCTGCCAGCTTCAGAATGATCGACGGAAATGCCGAAAAGAGCGATATCTGAACAGCCTCAGCGAAGGTGAGCTCTATCTTGCCTACATAATAGAGATAAAATATATTGCCAGCAGTAATAAACACCCAGATCATCAGTACCAGTCCAACCTCATTACTGATCTTCAGCGACTCTGCATGGATCCGCCGCGTTAGCGATGCAGGCATGATGATCCTGAAAAGAACCAGGATTACAAAGGTGATCACTGCGATCCCGAGCAAAAACACCAACCGGTTGTTGAAATCCTGTTGCCTCGATTCAAAGGGCTGGAAAAACAGTACAAAGAGAAACATCCCCAGGCTGATCAGCGAAATAAGCTTGATCTGGTAACGCGTATCCTCCAGTATATTTGACTCTTTTTCCAAGTGGTCGGTTTCTGCAAAGCTACAAATTTATCAGTAAGATCAAACTTTACCCCAGAAGAACACACACTAAAGCCCGGCATCCCAACTGTAGTTAGAATACACAATAATGACTCACCGCAAAAACTTCTCACGGTTCTGCAGGTTCAGCAATGCAAGCAATAGGAACACAACACCCGAAAGCAGCATAAACAGCCTGTTCTGCCTGATCACCTCCTGCCAGACAATCTCGTTCAGATCCCTTGCAGCCCTGAATGGATTCAGAAAAATATTCCACCTCGACTGCTCCAGCGTATCCGAAAGGATCAGAAAAGCCAGTGCGATCACCACCATCACCACCGCAGCCGCGTTACCGT
>CAYOVC010000215.1:0-5250 GCA_964407305.1 uncultured Bacteroidaceae bacterium
GTGCTGCCGGAGAGGGCCTTATCGTGCGGACAGGTCGATGGAAGATTGAGGGTGAGCCGAAGACTATACTTGTTGATTTTACAACCTTCTTTAACAGTAAAAACGACATATTCAAAAAATTCTGGGAACTCTATCGACTCGATTCCATTACCGGTAAGTGGGATTATATAGAGCCGATGTTGTTTGGATATGCCACAGGTAAGATCATTGAGAGTTTTACCGGTTTCTACGGACTCAAAAACAAAAGTATTGTCGCACATTTTCATGAATGGATGACCGGTGCCGGTTTGTTATATCTCAAAGAGTATCAACCGCAGATAGGTCTTGTTTTTACTGCCCATGCTACAGTTGTGGGCCGTGTACTTGCAGAGAACAACCAACCGTTATACAGCGATCTTCTTTCATTTAACGGAGATAAAATGGCCGCAGAGTATGGGGTCATGGCCAAACAATCTGTTGAGAAGATTACAGCCAAACAGGCTGATGTATTTACGACCTTGAGTGAAATCACTGCGCGTGAATGTTTACAATTCCTTGAAAAACCTGTTGATCTGATTACACCCAATGGTTTTAGTGAGTCCTTTTTTACGGAAGAGGAAAAGATCGATTCCAACACAGCTTCTGCAAGAGAGAAACTTTTACAGGTGGCTTCTTTGATCAATGGTGAAGAGCTATCCAACGACTCTTTTTTGGTAGTCACTGGTGGAAGATATGAGTTCAGGAACAAGGGGATCGACCTCTTTCTTGATGCCCTTGGAAAGATTAACCGGGATCAATCATCAGATCGTCAGATCATTGCGTTCGTGGTGGTTCCGGCCAACCATTTTGGTCCGCGCAAGGATTTGTTAGAGGCAATTGATCATTCCTCGAAGATAAAGGAAGGGGACAGGCACCTTACCCACTACCTTCACTATACAGAGCATGACCAGATACTACAGCGTCTTCAAAAGAATGGCCTGCAAAACCTCCCGGAAGATAAGGTAAGGGTCATTTTTGTCCCCTCCTATCTGAAGGGGCATGACGGCATTTTTAATATGGGTTATTACAAGTTGTTGACGGGTTTTGATCTATCTGTATTTCCATCATATTATGATCCCTGGGGATACACCCCTTTGGAGAGCATGGCATTAAGGGTCCCAACGGTTACAACAGCTCAGTCAGGATTCGGACATTGGGTAGGCAGCCAGCTGAAAGGTCCTGCGAATGGTATCAGGATCATCAACCGGACCGATAAGAATGATGATCAGGCAGTGGAGGAGATAAGTAAAATAGTTCTTGAATATGGCAGGATGGAGGAGAAAGCGCTTCAGGATGCAAGGCAAAATGCTGTTGAAATCAGCAAGCTTACGCTATGGGACAACCTGATATCCAGTTATTGGGAAGCATATACACTGGCACTGGACAGATCCGTTAAGATTGAGGAGGAGTATTCTACGAAGGAGCGGGTCGCGCAACTTCCATCAACAAGCAAACTGTTAACCGATGTAGTGCCTGTATGGCGCAGGGTAGTTGTGCAGCAACAAATACCGGAACGATTAAAATTTTTGGAAGAGCTGGCAAGAAACCTTTGGTGGTCGTGGAACCCTGAAGCGGTCGATCTTTTCCGGGCAATAGATCCGGATGCATGGAATGAGGTCGGGGAGAATCCTTTATTATTGCTGGAACAAATCTCTTATGAAAAATTGAAGAATCTTGTGACAGATGAAGATTTTTTTAGCAGGTTGCAACATCTGAATGCACGGTATTCAGACTACATGAATACTCCCAGGAGGGAGCATGAACCCACTGTTGCATATTTTAGTATGGAATATGGGTTACATAACTCCCTGAAGATCTATTCAGGTGGACTTGGGCTTCTTGCAGGCGATTACCTGAAGGAGGCCAGTGATTTTAATTATGATCTGACAGCCGTTGGTTTGTTATACCGCTATGGTTATTTCCAGCAGGTGATCACTGCCGGAGGAACACAGGTGGCACATGACGATTTTCAGGATTTTTCACAAATTCCCGTTACCCCCGTTAAGGATGCAATGGGAAACTGGATAACTGTACAACTGATCCTGCCGGGACGTCCGGTCCATCTCAGGATATGGAAGGCCCTGGTAGGGAGGGTTTCGCTCTATTTGCTTGATGCCGATTTTGAAGCAAATAAACCAGTTGACCGGGAGGTGACACACAAGCTGTATGGAGGTGATCATGAAAACCGGTTTAAGCAGGAGTTATTGCTTGGTATTGGTGGTGTGAGGGCATTGCGCGCACTTGGAATATACCCCGACCTGTATCACCTGAATGAAGGTCATGCTGCATTCACCGGATTTGAGCGGTTGCGGGAGTATGTCCAGGAACACAGCATGACCTATCCGGAAGCCCGTGAAATTGTAAGGGCGACCAGTCTTTTTACCACCCATACACCCGTCCCTGCCGGTCATGACAGCTTTGATGAGAACATGATGCGGGTTTATTTGAGCCAATATCCTGAGCGACTGACGATTGATTGGAACCAATTAATGAACCTGGGAAAGATTAACCATAACGATCCTCATGAGAATTTTTCAATGAGTGTGCTTGCAGTCAACCTCTCGCAGGAGGTCAACGGAGTAAGTGAGCTCCACGGACAGGTAAGTCGTGAAATGTTCGCCGGAATGTACAGGGGTTATATGGAAGATGAAATCCATATTGGTCACGTTACCAATGGGGTACACCTTTCAACCTGGCTGGCCGATCGCTGGAGATCGCTCTACCTGGAGGTATTCGGAGATGATTTTTTCGACAGACAGGAGGATCGAACACTATGGAACAGAATATATGATGTGGCTGATGAGCGTATATGGATGATACGTAACCAGGAGCGAACAGAACTTATTAACTATATAAAGGAGCGGTTAACAGCAGCATCATCAAGGTACCAGGATAATCCCAAATTGACAATCGAGATTGCCGATTCCATTAGCGATAAAGCGCTCACCATTGGTTTTGCTAGAAGGTTTGCCACATATAAGCGGGCACAACTGATTTTCACTGATCTTGACCGGCTGGCAGCTATAGTAAATAATCCTGACCGCCCGGTTCAGTTTGTTTTCGCCGGAAAGGCCCATCCAAAAGATGTGCCGGGGCAGGAACTGATTAAAAGAATTGTTGAGATATCGAAGCGACCGGAGTTTATCGGGAAGATTGTCTTTTTACAGAATTACAATATCATCTTAGCCAAGAAGCTGCTTCATGGGGTGGATATATGGCTGAACACTCCTACACGACCGTTGGAAGCATCCGGAACAAGTGGAATGAAAACGGTTATGAACGGCGGACTTCATTTTAGTGTTCTTGATGGCTGGTGGGCCGAGGGATACCAGGAAAATGCCGGATGGGCGCTCTCTCTGGAACGTACATTTGAGAACCAGGATCAGCAGGATCAGCTCGATGCAGAGATGATCTATTCATTGCTGGAAAATGATATCACACCAAAATTCTATACGCGGGAGCGGGATCATGTTCCTGCTGAATGGGTCAGGATCATCAAGAACTCTATTGCTGGCGTTGCGCCGGAGTTTACTATGAACAGGATGTTGCGGGATTATATCGATCGTTTCTACGGAAAACTATATGAAAGATCGGAGAAACTTAAAAGGAATGATTACCGCATCACCAGGGATATATCCTATATTAAAAAGCAGATTATTGACCAGTGGAAGGAGATCAAGGTGCTTGAGATGGATATCCCCGAAGCGGCAAGTGGAAGTGCCGATCTTAAGGTCGGACAGGAGTTCTCGGGTATGATCAAGTTAGATCTGAACGGGATAGCACCAGATAATATCGGACTGGAAATGGTGATGGTACGTGGTTCGGAGAAGGATTTTCAGAAAGAGATTGTGGAGACAGAGGAGTTGAAGTGTATACACTGTGAGGAATCTGTTGCTGAATATGAGATCGTAAAACATGCTGCACAATCAGGACAGTTTGATATAGGGTTCAGGATCTTCCCAAAGATGGAGGATCTTCCTCACCGTATGGACCTGCCCCTTGTAAGATGGATCTGAATTGTGTTTGGTTCCGAACATATAGATCCAGGCACGGTACTTTATCTGCTATACAGTATTTTTATCTTACCCGTGGTATCGGCTTGCTCTTTAAAACCTGTACTGTTCTGGCCGGGATATACAGGTCGAGTCGCTGCTTAAGGCCAAATGAGCGTTCTACGGTTGTCCGGTGTTCAGTTTTTAAACCAATACGATCATATCCACCGAACCGGTTCTCGTCAGAGGATAGGATACATTGGTATTTTCCCTGGTCAACAGCAAAGCCATAACCGGTGTAGGAGTTTACGGGATGAAAGTTAAAAACGAAGAGGAGGTCCTTTCTTTTGAAGATGATAATATTATCTTGTTCATCGATCTTTACAGGTTCACATGCAAAGCGAAGCAGGTCATTGTCTTTTACAAGGCCGATGGCTGCTCTGTCAAAATCGTCTAGATAATGGTATTTCAGATCTTTGTTTTCTGCGAGTGACCATTGGCGCCTGGCATACTGGTATGACCAACTGTTTCCTTCCCGTGGGAAATCGATCCACTCCGGGTGTCCGAATTCATTTCCCATGAAGTTGAGATAGCCACCTCCGGCAGTTGCCATAGTAATGAGCCGGATCATCTTGTGCAAAGCAATTCCCCTGTCGACCAAAAGATGGGGTGTGGATTTACCCATAAACCAGTACATCTCCTTATCGATCAGCCTGAATATGATCGTTTTATCTCCCACAAGGGCCTGGTCGTGCGATTCGGCATATGACACCACCTGCTCATCGCTTCTTTTTGAGGTCAGTTCATGGTACAGCTCCCCCATGTTCCAATGTTCGTCACTTCTCTCTTTGATGGTTTTGATCCAGTAGTCGGGAATCCCCATAGCCAGCCGGTGGGAGAAACCCAATCCGCCTGCCTCAACGGGCGAAGCAATTCCCGGATAGCCGCTAACGTCTTCGGCGATTGAGAGCGCATCGGGCCTTACCTGGTTGGCTACCATATTTGCCAGGGACAGATAGACGATGGCATCTTCGTCCTGACCGCCATCAAAATACATTTCGTAGGAGGAGAAGTCACGACCGAGACCATGATCAAAAAAGAGCATGCTGGTTACGCCATCGAACCTGAAACCATCAAAACGGTATTCTTGTAGCCAGAAATGTATGTTTGACAGAAGCAGGTGCAAAACCTCATTTTTACCGTAATCGTAACAGAGTGAATCCCAGGCAGTATGCTCCCG
>CAYOVC010000216.1:0-5238 GCA_964407305.1 uncultured Bacteroidaceae bacterium
TTGAATTCATCCGGGGATATCTCTCCGAGTCCTTTGAACCTGGTGATCTCATGAGTTGCACCCAGTTTACTTATGGCCTTTTCCTTCTCTTCGTCGGAATAGCAATAGATCGTCTCCTTTTTGTTCCGAACCCTGAAGAGCGGTGTTTGCAAAATGAAGAGGTGTTTGTTCCTGACCAGGTTGGGGAAAAACTGAAGAAAGAATGTCAGCAGCAGCAGCCGGATATGCATGCCATCTACATCGGCATCAGTAGCGATCACTACGTTCTTATAACGCAATCCCTCGAGATCCTCCTCTATGTCGAGAGCAGCCTGCAGCAGGTTAAACTCTTCGTTTTCGTAGACCACCTTTTTGGTAAGGCCAAAGCAATTCAGCGGTTTTCCCCGCAGACTGAAAACAGCCTGGGTATTCACATCCCTTGATTTGGTGATAGAACCTGATGCTGAATCACCCTCTGTAATAAAGATGGTGGTTTCATTTTTTCTGTCGTGACTGGAATTGTAATGTACTTTACAGTCTCTCAACTTCTTATTGTGCAGGTTGGCTTTTTTCGCGCGTTCCTTGGCCAGTTTTTTAATGCCCGAGATGGCTTTTCTCTCCTTTTCGCTCTCCTGGATTTTCTTTAATAGGGCATTGGCAGTGTCAGGTTGTCTGTGCAGGTAATCATCCAGCTTGGAGGTCAGGAAATTCATAATGAAATTCCTGACGCTAGGTCCGTTTGGTCCGATATCCCTGGAGCCCAGCTTTGTCTTGGTCTGCGATTCAAAGACCGGTTCCTCCACCTTGATGCTTACCGCAGCGATGATGGATGTCCTGATATCTGACGGATCGAAGTCTTTCTTGTAGAAGTCGCGGATGGTTTTTACCAATCCCTCCCTGAATGCCGCCAGGTGGGTGCCTCCCTGGGTAGTATGCTGTCCGTTTACGAAGCTGTAATACTCTTCACCATATTGGTTGCCATGGGTGATGGCAACTTCGATATCACCGTTTTTCATGTGAATGATCGGGTACAACCCCTCACCGCTCATATTCTCTTCCAGCAGGTCCTTTAATCCGTTTTTTGAGATAAATTTCTGTCCGTTGTAAACAATAGTAAGGCCTGTGTTCAGGTAGGTATAATTCCTGAGCATGCTCTCAATATACTCGTCATTGAACTTGAAACTTCCGAACATCTCCTTATCAGGAACAAATGTGATGGAAGTTCCGTTTTTCTCTTCACTTGACTTTTCCTTGTCGTCTGAGATCAGGTTTCCCTGTTGGAAGTCGACCAGCTTTGAAAGCCCATCGCGGTGCGACTGTATGAGAAAACTCGAAGAGAGGGCATTCACGGCCTTGATGCCGACACCATTCAGTCCCACCGACTTTTTAAATACCTTTGAATCGTACTTTGCCCCGGTATTCATTTTTGAGGCAACATCGAGGACCTTCCCGAGAGGAATTCCACGGCCATAATCCCTGACAGTGACCTCTTTTTCATTGACAGTGATCTCAATGGTCTTCCCGAACCCCATCATGTACTCATCCACGGAATTGTCCAGCACCTCTTTCAGCAGGATATATATTCCATCGTCAGGTGAAGTACCATCACCCAGTTTCCCGATATACATGCCCGGTCTTTTCCGGATATGCTCCTTCCAGTCAAGTGTACGTATGCTCTCTTCTGAATAATTCGCCGACATCCTGTTTCCCCTCAATATTAAATTACTTATGGTTCTGCTCCGGGTATGCCGGGTATACTTAGCATATACCGTTATCATGGGCAGACTTCCGGAGTCACCGCAAATATAGTTAAAACAAGGCTCACAGCCTTATTCATTTATCAACAAAGAAATCAACAACCGGGAATCGGTTGCAGGATGGATCACCATTCAACAGCCTTAACCTTCATGCGGGTCTCCATGCCGGGCCTGTAAATTTTGGAGAGGTCGAAATCCCATATCCACTCTTCGGAGCGTATCCCTTTAGGAAGATCGGCATATACCAGTTTGTGTTCGGACTGATCCTCATCTCCATTGTTCAGTTCACGGACATCGGTGATCAGGCAACCGGGGTTTTTTGTGATCCAGTTGATGTGAAACTGCTGTATGGTTTTTCTGAATTTCTTGATTTCTGTATCCACGATCCTCACATTTCTTTTCTTCAGGAAGTCGATCAACAGTATATCGAGTTGGTTTAGAATGTTGAGGGAGATAAAGGCGTCAGGTTTTACGGGCAGCTCAGGTTGATGCGGTTTAAAATCATCGAGAATATACTTGCTGAAGTGTTCATCTTTTGCTTTTCGCAGGTCCCAGCAGAATTGGATTCCTCCTGCGGAAAGATCTGTTTCAAAAAGGGTTACATTTTTATAGGCACCTGTTTTTTTTACGATCTGCGCGGGATGGTATGCATCAACCAGGAGGATATTTTTGTATTTGGCCGATAGCTCTTCAAGGGGCAGGTCGAGTAGCCAGCCGCTTCCCAGTACAGCCAGGTTTTTGATCTCTTTACCGGCAAAGGCGTTGAGAATAAATTGTTTCGTGTTTTGAAGGTGCGCTTCCCAGTTGTTTTGTTCCCTGAGATAGCGGTTCATAATTCCTTCCTGGTCGGCGATGTAGTTCATCTTCCTGACCATCTTTTTCTGCCCAAATGGTTTCATGAAGCCTAAAAAATTTTGTTGTTGAAATTACTATATAAGAACGAGGTGAACATTAAATTATTCTTAATTTTTTACTCCACCGCTTAAATTGCAAGTATGCAGACAAGTCCGCTTTCTGATACCAGTTGAAAGCGATCTGATACCAAAGCCCGGATTGTATAAATTTTTTAACACCGACATCATTCTTTTTTCTTTTCCAGTTTTATGATTCCCTCTGTCATACTTTGTCTTACCAAAGCGATCAGTTTCTCCATCTCCAATCCGGCGACTGTGTCTGCCGGTATCTCATCCAGCACCCTGATACGGATCGTGGTTTTACCATTCAGTATCCATCCGCCTTTTCCTTTCCGGAAGGCTTTTTCGGTGCCTGTGTGTACCACAGGTATGATTCCGCAGCGCATTCTTTTTGCAAGCAGGAAAGCTCCTTCCCTGAAGGCCCTCATCTCCCCGGATTTTGTGCGGGTTCCTTCGGGAAAGATCATAACCGATGATCCTTTTTTCATCTCTTTTTCCGCCTGGGAGATGAACTGCAGACCTGACCGGATGCTTTCACGGTTGATTCTCACGCAATTGGTGAGGGAGAGTACCATCCCAATGAAAGGCAGTTTGAAGTTTTCTGCTTTGGAGACCCATTTGAACGGGCGACGTACCTTGTACAGTGCCAGGATATCGACCAGTGAACGGTGGTTCGCGACCAACACTACCGGGCGATCCCACGGTATTTTTTTTCTGCCCTGCAGGTGTAGTTTCCAGAAAATGATGAGCGACTGGTAGTGCCAGGCCCAGAAGGTTCCCATCATATGTGTCGCCAGCCTCCGTTTGTCCCACCAGAAAGTGAGCAGCCAGACAAGCAGGAAGAAGGGGGTGATGATCACCGAGGTGATCAGCATCATGACCCATGCCAGGATGGAATATACTTTAAGAAGCAGATTTTTCATGCCAATCAAAGATAGACATTACAAACATAATCATTCCGGTTGCCGGCACCTCTTGCTTTAATTCCTATCAGACTTTAAAGAGATTGGTTTTGAATGGGCCAATATTATTTCTCCAGTTGGTTCTCCACTGGTTTGATTCCCAATTTATGTTCCTCCAACAAAACGATTATTTCTGCTATTATATCAGGATGATTTTCAGCAATATTAAATTTTTCCGAAGGATCGATATTCACATTGTAAAGTAACGGTGGATTTTCAACTGTACGTGCATCGTTTATTTCGGTAGGCGGATCGGTAATAAGGTGTGCAGTTTGACTTTTGAACTCGCTCTGCGTCAAAAAGTGCGCTTTATAATTGCCTTTACGGATCGCAAAAACCTGCTCTCCACGATAATAAAATACCACATTTCGTTCACTTTTCCCGGTACCGAAAAGCAGTGGTGATATATCGTAGCCATCGTAAGCCCTGTTGTCTGGCAATTTGGCACCAGATAATTTACAAAAGGTTGGCAGGAGGTCCATGGTAGTTGCCATATCCATCACAACTCCTTTTTTCAATTTTCCCGGCCACCGGAAAACTGTGGGAACGCGCATTCCTCCTTCAAAGGTTCCCCCTTTTGCGCCTCTTAACAGACCGGCAGTTCCGCCATGTGTTTTAAAAATGTGCCATGGACCATTGTCGGAAGTAAAGACAACGAGTGTGTTTTCATCAATTTCTTCTTCTTTTAGCGTTTTAAGAATTTGTCCAACTGACCAGTCGATTTCTTCAATCACATCTCCATAAATTCCTGCAACCGATTTTTCATTAAACTTTTCGGAACGAAACAGAGGGATATGTGGTAGTGAGTGTGCAAGATAAATGAAAAACGGCTCGTCCTTCAGTCTTTTGATTTTGGCAACGGCTTCTTCGGTATATCGTTTCGTTATTGTTCGTTGATCGGCAGGTCTTTCAATGATTTGATCATCTCGCATGAGCGGAATATTGTAGGCCTGATAGTTTTCTTGTTCAGCCCAGACAATTTGGGCATCAATCCAACTTCTACCATTAAGATCTCCAATCCTGTCCATATCATTAGAGTAAGGAATGCCGTAATAGCTATCAAAACCATGATCGGTTGGCAGGTGGGGAGATTTATGACCAAGGTGCCATTTACCTACGGCCGCGGTCCTGTAACCTTCTTCTTTAAGTATTTTGGCGATGGTAATCTCGCTTTGCGGCAATCCACCATTGGAATTGGGGAACAATACCCCACGTTTGTCGCTGCACATACCTGAGCGAATGGGTAATCTGCCTGTAAGCAAACCGGCGCGGCTGGGTGTGCAAACCGGTGCTGCCACATAAAAACTGGTCCATTTTTGACCTTCATAAGCCATATTATCCAAATTGGGCGTTTTGATGGTAGGGTGTCCGAAAATGCCCACATCTCCATAACCGAGGTCGTCAATAAAAATGATGATGAAATTGGGTTTTGAAGAACTTTCATTTTCGGAAGTTGAAGCAGATAATGACCTTTCCCCGCTCAATCCCCAAATGAGTAAAAAAGCAATAACAACTGTTCGAATTTTTAAAGATTTCATATGTAATCTATATTTAAGCTATTAATATTAAGCAAGTTATCTATTTTCGAACAAGCTCCTGGTACTAGTTGCCTCACCCATTAAAAAT
>CAYOVC010000217.1:0-5229 GCA_964407305.1 uncultured Bacteroidaceae bacterium
ACCTACCTTGACAACGAAGAGCAGGTCTTTACTGAATATGAGGTATGGTCGGCGTTCCCGGGTGCCCAATCGTCATATTCAGTAAAGACCTGCTCTTCGTTGTCAAGGTAGGTGCAGGGCGATAGTCCCGATTCAAGTGCGGTTGCGTAGAGCAGCGGTTTGAACGCGGAGGCGCTCTGTCGGCGCGACAACACCATGTCGTAGGGAAGCAGCCGGAAGTGGTTCCCTCCGATCCAGCTTAGTACCGCACCGGTTTTCGGGTTCATGATAAGCACAGAAGCGTTCAGCATTTTGTGGTAGTGCCACAGGCTGTCTGTCCGGCTGGCCCTTGCAATCCGAACGCCATCCCAGTCGAACAGCTGTATGTTTCTAATGGTTGTGTCGGCTGCTGTTGCAGATCGCCCGTTCAGTTTGCCGAGCCACTGCTTTTTATATCCTGAACGCCCGAGCTCCTGGTCGAGCCGTTTTTGCAAATTGCCCAGGTGGCCCTGCACCGCAGTGATCCCCAGCTGCTGGATCTTTAAGTGGAGGGTGGTATGGATCTCCAGTCCGTCTTTCTCCAGATCATATTCCGAACCGGTTGCGCTGTTAATCGAGTCGAGCAGGGCTTCAGCCCTTTTTCTGACCTGGTAGACGAAGTATCCGGCCGGACCGTTGTTGTTTATGTTTTCATATTGGGTAATCAGGGGCAGGCGGAGCAGGCTGTCGACCGTTACAGTGTCGCGGGACAGATGCTCCCCCAGCAATTGCAGCACGACATTGCGGCGGGCGAGGGCGTTTTCCGGACGGGTAATCGGGTTGTAGCGGGTGTTGGCGCGGAGCATGCCGACCAGGACGGCCGACTCCTCAATATTCAGTTCGTTGGTTGACTTGCTGAAGAAGCGGTGGGCGGCAGATTCTACCCCGTAGGTATCTTCGCCGAACGGTACCGAGTTGAGGTAGAGCAGAAGGATCTCCTCCTTGCTGTATGTTTTTTCAAGGCGCGAGGCAATAATCAGCTCCCGCATCTTATTCACGGTGAGGCTGAAGAGACCATATTGATCACGTCCGTAAAGGTTTTTTACCAGCTGTTGGGTGATCGTTGATCCGCCCCCACTGCTTTTATCGCGCAGCAGGATTGTTTTCAGCAGCACCCGCGCATAGCTTTTCGTGTCGTACCCTTTGTGACTGAAAAAGCGTTGGTCCTCCGTTGCGATCAGCGCATCGATCAGGTGTTGCGGCACCTGGTGGAGGTCGATGTTTGTGCGGTTTTTCGCGAAGTATTTCCCAATAAGGATGCTGTCGGATGAAAAGACCAGCGAAGCCTCTTCGTTTTGTATGCCGGCGAGTTCGGTACGACCAGGCAGCGGACCGGTGGTCCCGGTGATAACCAGCAGGAAGAGGACGGCAGTGAAGAGCAGGGCAGAGGCAGTGGCGGCTGACAGAACCAGCAGGGCAGTCTTCAGGAGTTTTTTCTTATTCTGCTGCTTTATATGCATAAATTCTTTATTTAACTAATTGATATAAAATAATTTAAATATCATTCTAACTTCAGGTAAGTTATTCGTCCTCCTTCGTCGGCCTCATGAGCTCCACTTCGTTCCGGTTGTTGCCTCGCATAATAAAATATTTTCAATGGTGCTCAGCGAGCCTTATCATCGAACAGTTCGATACCAAACCATTTATTGGTTTCACCGAGCTCATCGCCAAGGCGATTTCGGTTCATGTCCTTTTGTCTTTGCACCGCTGACATATCTTTCCCCAATGATGAGGGGTTCATTTAATTCTACCGATTTTGGGGCTTTGTGAAAAATGTACCGGTTTAGATTTTATGGTGGTGTTCCGCATTCATTCGGAGATTTGCCTGCTCGTCTTTTTAGTCGGCTATTTTGCTGCTACGGTTTTATTAACGCAAAGGTAAGGATATTGTTGTTTATGCTCCCCCCGCTACCAGTTTGCATTTCTCCTCAATTTTTCATAAATTATCTGTTTTAACCAAAAACCAATAATTATGTCATTTACACTACCCGATTTACCGTATGCAATGGACGCACTGGAGCCGGTGATTAGCAAGAAGACGCTTGAATTTCACTATGGCAAGCACCACCAGGCGTATGTGAACAACCTAAACAACCTCGTGCCCGGAACAGAATTTGAGGATGCAAGCCTGGAAGAGATCATTATGAAGGCTTCGGGAGGGATTTTCAACAACGGGGCGCAGGTGTGGAACCACACTTTTTATTTCGAGGCGTTCTCGCCTGAACGGTCGAAGTCGCCCGGCAAGGAGCTCGGGGGAATGCTCGAGCGCGATTTCGGATCGATGGATCATTTCAGGGAGGATTTTGAAAAGGCAGCAGCGACGCTGTTCGGTTCGGGATGGGCGTGGCTGGTGACGGACGATGACGGGAAGCTTTCGATTGTGCAGACCTCCAATGCCGATAACCCGATGCGTGACGGGCTGAAGCCGCTGATGACGGCCGATGTGTGGGAGCATGCCTACTACCTGGATTACCAGAACAAGCGGCCGGAGTATTTGGCGAACTACTGGAAGGTGTTGGACTGGAAATTGGTTGAAAAGCGTTTATAGCAGTGCTCTTCTCCTCGGAAAGGGGCTGCCCAATTATGGACTGCAGATGTGGAATGATAAAAACTTTCGGATTTGAAGGGATCATCTTCGCTTCGGGAAAGTGCTGCTCAATGATAGGCTACAGATGTGGTATGATAAAAACTTTCAGGTTTTGAAGGATCGTTAAATGTTTGGTAAGGTGCTGTTTATTAAAATTATGCGTCCGTGATATTGTAAAATTCGCTGAGATTTTAAATTTCCACCATTTTAGATCCACAGAATTTTGTATGTTTAACCTCAACTAAAACAGACCAACCATGATCCAGGAGAATTTTATTAAGCTTTACGAAGACAGTTTTAAGAAAAACTGGGATCTGCCGGCCATTTCCGACTACCAGGGACCGGAGTATAGTTACGGCGAGATGTCGAAGATGATCGCACAGCAGCACCTCTTTTTCGAGCAGATCGGGATAAAAAAAGGAGATAAGATTGCCCTTTTTGGGAAGAATTCGGCCCACTGGGCGATCGGTTTTATGGCTGTGCTGACCTATGGAGGGGTGGCGGTGCCGATACTGGCCGACTTCAAACCGGAGGAGGCGATGAATATTATTGATCATTCCGATTCGGTGTTCTTGTATGTTGACGGGCAACTGTTCGAAAAGTTGGATGAGAAGAAGCTGGACAAGCTGTTTTCGATCTATTCCCTGGATGATTTCAAGATAACAGGCAGTTCTACTGCGAAAAAGATACGTGATATGAATGGCAAGCTGGAGGAGTCTTTCGCTGCAAAGTATCCGGATGGGTTCACAGCTGACCAGCTAAAATTTGCGGAGGTGGATAACAAGGAGGTTGTTGAGATCAATTACACATCGGGCACCACCGGATTTAGTAAAGGGGTGATGCTTTCGGCCAACAGCCTGGCAGCCAATGTGACTTATGCACAGCGCTCCATTGAGTTGAATTCGGGGGATAAGATGCTGGCGGTACTGCCGATGGCGCACTGCTACGGATGTGCGTTCGACTGCCTGTTTCCGCTGACAAAAGGGGTGCATGTGACGATCCTCGGGAAGATCCCGGCAACACCTTTGCTGCTGAAGGCCTATGCAGAGATACGTCCACACCTGATATTGTTCATTCCGCTCTTCTTTGAGAAGCTTTATAAGAAGCGGTTGTTGCCTAAGATTTCGAAGCCGCCAATGAGTGTCTTGCTAAAGATACCCGGCATCAATATTATTCTCTATGGTGTGTTGCGGAAGAAGCTGATGCAGACCTTCGGAGGACGTTTCAGGGAGGTGGTGCTTGGAGGGGCGCCGCTGAGTGCCGAAGTGGAGGAGTTTTTCAGGAAGATCAAATTTCCGTTTACGATCGGATATGGGATGACGGAGTGCGGACCGCTGATCTCGTATGACGGATGGGAAACATCGAGGCCCGCGTCATCTGGGAAAATTTTGGATGTGGCAGAACTGAAGATCGATTCTTCCGATCCTTATAACGAAGTAGGAGAGATCCTGGTGCGGGGAGAGGTGCTGATGAACGGATACTACAAGAATGAAGAGGCAACGAAGGCGACGATCGATGAGGAGGGGTGGCTGCATACCGGCGATCTTGGGGTGACGGATAAGGATGGATACATCTATATCAAGGGGAGGAGCAAGAGCATGTTGCTCGGACCTTCGGGTCAGAACATCTACCCCGAGGAGATCGAGGCGCTGCTGAATAACCTTCCTTATGTTGCAGAAACCGTTGTTTTGATGAACGCCGACCACAAGCTGGAGGCATTGGTGTATCCTGATTATGAAGCGGCAAAAGCCGATGGGGTAGAGGATCTGCTTGCAGAGAAGATGGAGGAGAACCGCAAGGTGATCAACAAGCAGTTGAAGTCGTACGAAGGGATCTTCAAACTGCACATCCATGAAGAGGAGTTTGCAAAAACCCCCAAGCGGAGCATCAAACGGTTTCTTTATAAGCTGGAGAAGTAGCGGCTAATCAGCACCCGGTCGGTCCCTGGATCCATCCAGCAGGTGCGGAAAGAGTCAATGTTAAAGGATAAAATGGATCGCAACCAGATAAATACATATATTATCAATTCCCTCATGCTTTATGGACCTGAGAAGATTGGGCTTTTCGGTTCTTTTGCACGAGGAGAAGAGCGTCCTGATAGTGATATTGACATCCTGGTAAAATTTAAAAAAACAATCACCTTGTTCGAATTGGTTAGAATACATGATGAGCTTTCACAGAAACTTGGAAAGAAAATAGACCTGGTGACCGAACCTTCACTTAAGAACGAACGCTTGAAGAATTACATTTACAAAGACCTTCAAATCATTTATGAATAAAGACAACAGGGTATATATTGATCATATTCTTCAAAGTATTTCCTAAATACTCAAATATATTTCCGGGAAAGATCAGGATAGTTTCAACGAAGATCAGCTCACACAGGACGCTGTAGTTCGTCAGCTTGAAATCATTGGCGAAGCTACAAAGCAGATTTCGCAGAGTTACGAAATAAAAACCCCAATGTACCGTGGTCAGAGATGGCTGGGATGCGAGATATGCTTATTCATGACTACATCAATGTTGACCTTGACATTGATTGGAAGACTGCCTCGGAAAGCATAGGAGAACTTGAAGAGCTTTTGGAAAATCTGGAATTTTAGAAATTTATTGAAGAAATTCAC
>CAYOVC010000218.1:0-5186 GCA_964407305.1 uncultured Bacteroidaceae bacterium
AACATGGCCGCATCAGCCGCTGGTGATCGTCAATTATGGTTCTGCAACAGGGGAGGAGATTTTTGTATTTTCTGAAAAGATACGGCTTTCTGTTTTGGAAAAATTTGGCATCAACCTCGAACGGGAGGTAACAGTGATACCGCCATGACGCTCCTAACGGAGCTTATCTTGCTTCGTAATATGCTGCCTGCTACAGACATTTGGCTCCTAACGGAGCCATATTAGCTCCGGCAGGAGCGACATATCCAGCTCCGGTAGGAGCGACATGTATAGCTCCGGCAGGAGCGACATGTATAGCCCCGGCGGGGCGCCATGTCTGTAGAACGATCTGCCCACATGAAACCCCAGCTCCGGTAGGAGCGACATGTATAGCCCCGGCGGGGCGCCATGTCTGTAATGAGCTACCTGTAAATCTTTCTCCTGTTCAACTCCCGCTGATACTCCGCAGCATATTTGTTGTGCTGCACCAGGGTCCTCGAGAACGCATGCCGTCCGCTGAAATCCGCCTTCGCACACATGTACATATAATTATGGTCCTCAAAATTCAACACGGCGTCAATCGCTGAAACCGAAGGAATAATAATCGGACCGGGCGGTAAACCCCTGTATTTATAGGTATTATAAGGCGATTCAACCTGCTTGTATTCATGCAAAATCCGCGTTATCGTAAAATCTCCCATTGCAAATTTAAGCGTCGGACAGGCCTGCAGCGGAACCCCCTGCCGCATCCGGTTGATATAGACCCCGGCTACACGTTCATTCTCATCATCCACCAGGGTCTCCTCATCCACGATCGATGCAAGCGTCGAAACCTCCACGCGTGTCATACCCAACCGTCCCAGCTTGCTGTCCCGTTTCTCCCAGAACTGCTCATACTCCCGGGCCATCCTGTCAGTGAAATCCTCCGGCGTAGCGGTCCAGTACATCTCATAGGTATTGGGGATAAACATCGCCATGAAGGTCTCCGGCGTAAACCCGTATTTCAACGGTACCGACGGATCAATCAGGTGCGCCAACATCTCCAGCGAATCGGGTGCGATATAACGTGCCACCTTCCCTGCCAGGTGACCAAAGGTGCGGTAATTATTGAAGATCACCATTACAGGTGCCTGGTTGCCCGACCGAAGCAGGTTCACCAGCTCATTGTTGCTCATACCGTCCTCAATCCGGTAGCGGCCCGGCTTCACATGCCCCGGGTATCCCTTCTTCTCAGCCACCCAGTCGAACGAATTCTCATTCATCAGTATGCCTGACTCCATCAACCGGCTGGAAACCTGCTCGTAACCGCTCCCCGGCTCAACGTAAAAGAACATGTGCCCCTCTGCGATCTCCACGTTCTCATTGAAAACACCCTGGTACCTGTTGAACACCACGATCACGCAGATCATCAGTCCCACAAACACCACCATGAGCGACAGCCGCACATACCTGGTCGCCCTGCGCGTTCTTCTTCTTTCAAGCATTGCTTAACATTTTATTTACACACAAAAATAACATTATTAATACACAGACCGCCCCCTGTTTGTTTAAGATGCATTACTTTTGCACCGTAAAACCAAAAACAACGCACAGACATACCAAACCATGAACACCATAAAACGCATCGCACTTGTCGCCCACGACAACCGGAAAGAGGACCTGAAACAGTGGGTGGAGTACAACTGGTCGAAACTGCACCACCACGAACTCTACTGCACCGGTACCACGGGAAAGATGATCGAGGCAGCGCTCCTGAGTAAAACCTCCATGCCCCTCTCCATCACCAAGCTTAAATCCGGACCGCTCGGTGGCGACCAGCAGTTGGGGGCCCTGATTGCCGAAGGCAACATCGATATCATGATCTTCTTCTGGGACCCGATGCAACCGCAGGCGCACGACGTCGACGTAAAGGCCCTGCTCAGGATCACCGTCCTCTACAATGTCCCCACCGCCTGCAACCGGTCGAGCGCCGATTTCATGATCGACTCGGTCCATTTCCAACAGGACTACAAACCGATCCTGAAGGATTACAGCCAGTATATCAACAGGAATATCTAATGATTAACCGGGGATCGCCATTTTGCAGCGCCGCCAGCAGCCTTTTTATTCGCAGCCTATTTCAGCGCAGCGAGCGACCTCTTCAGGCGCTCCATCGCCTTCTCCAGGTTTTCGTCGGAGTTGGCATAGGAGATCCGCACACACCCCTCGGCACCGAAGGCTGAGCCCGGAACAGTGGCGATATGTCCCTCCTCCAGCAGATAGATACAGAGGTCCATCGAATCATTGATCTTCCGGTCGCCAAACGATCTTCCGAAGTAGTGGCTGAAATCGGGGAAGACGTAAAAAGCACCGCCGGGAGTCGGACACTTCACCCCCTCAATCTCACCAATATGGGCAAGCACCAGGTCGCGCCTCCGCCTGAAGGCTGCGTTCATCTCTGCCAGGCATGACTGGTCCCCGTTCAATGCAGCAATGGCAGCCTGCATCGATACGGAGGTGGCCCCCGAGGTTACCTGACCCTGCAACTTGGTACATGCCTTCGCCAGCCATTCCGGTCCGGCCATATACCCGATCCGGTAACCGGTCATGGCATACGCCTTCGAAACGCCGTTGATGATCACCACGCGGTCGCGGATATGCGCAAACTGGGCGATCGATTCATGTCCACCCACAAAGTTGATGTGCTCATAAATCTCATCAGCAATCACAAAGACCTCTTCATGCTCGGCGATCACATCGGCAAGCGCCTTCATCTCCTCCTTCGTGTACACAGCACCCGTTGGATTGGAGGGTGAGCAGAGCAGCAGTGCGCGTGTTTTAGGGGTAATGGCCGCTTTCAACTGCTCCGGGGTCATCTTAAACTCATCGTCGATGGTTGTGGATACAATCACATTCTTGCCCTCTGCAATCTTCACCTGCTCGGCGTAACTCACCCAGTAAGGGGCAGGGACAATCACCTCTTCACCCTTCTCAACCAGGCATTCAATCACATTCGCCAAAGCATGTTTCGCCCCTGTACTTACAACAATCTGTGCCTGCGTGTAATCCAGTCCGTTCTCCCGCTTCAGCTTATCGGCGATCGCCTGCCGCAGTGCCGGATACCCCGGCACCGGAGCATAAAATGAAAAATTATCATCGATCGCCTTCTTGGCGGCCTGCTTGATATGGTCGGGCGTAAAAAAATCGGGCTCCCCAACACTCAGGTTGATCACATCGACACCCTTCTCTTTCAGGTCCCTTCCCTTCTGGTTCATAGCAATGGTAGCTGATGGCGAAAGCGCCTTGATCCTGGATGATACTCTTTCCATAATGAATTGTTTGATGAATGACTAAAACATATTGATAGCGCAAAAATACTGTTTTAATTATAAATTCATTAATATTGTAGATAACTAGTCAAAAAGAGCGTCCATAATATTTGGCTGTGCATGATAAGATAGTGTTAAGAGCAAGGTATGCATACTATAGCTATTGACGCTTTGGCTTCGCTGAGCGCGCAAACCCGGTTCATGCAGGCACAAACTACTTTCAAAAAACAATAAACATGACAGTATTCCTTGAAATTCTGAAATATACGATCCCGTCGGTCGTCCTTTTAATCACTGTCTGGCTCTTTCTCCGCACCTGGAGCAGGCAGGAGGATAAGCGAAGAAAGCATGAGTTCAACATGCACCTCAAAGACGATGTGTTGCCCGTACGAATGCAGGCCTATGAACGGGTTATTCTTTTTATGGAGCGGATCGCTCCCGAATCGATCCTGATGCGACTGAACCGCAAGGGTATGACCGCCGAACAACTGCAGGCGGAACTGCAGAACTCCATCCGGCACGAATATGAACATAACCTCTCGCAGCAAACCTACATCAGTACCGAGGGTTGGCAGCGGGTGCAGACCGCGCGCAACCAGATCGTTAAGATCATCAACGAGTCGGCCGCAGAGCTGAACGAAGGTGCCAGCGGAGCATCACTCGGAAAGCTGATCCTCGAAAAGGTGATGGAACTAAAAACACCCCCTACCCAGGCAGCCGTCGACTACCTGAAACAGGAGGTGAATGAATTGTTTTTACAATAATTCTGCATACTTCAATACAATTTTTCTGACCCTAATCTGTTAAAAGAGTAATACCAACTATTACTATTTCGCACCCTTATTAAAACCTCATGAAAAAGCTATCGTTTCTTTTTCTCTTCATATCCCAACTAACCATTGCACAAAATTACACCATTAGCGGCTATATTGAAGATGCCCATTCAAGTGAAAGACTGCCTGGCGCTTCCGTATACGATTTAGCCAATACGAATCTTGGTACAGCCTCCAATGAGTATGGTTTTTACAGCCTGACAATTCCCGCAGGAAAAATTAAGCTAACCTGCACCTATGTTGGCTATACCTCTGAATTAAAGGAGATTATTCCTTCTGCAGACACCATGATCAATATTAGACTCACTCCTTCCCTTGAAATTGATGAGGTCTCAATAACTTCTAAAAGAGACCATGTCCGGGACAACCAGACAGGCCTTATTGAAGTTCCGTTGAATGTGGTTAGAAATCTTCCGGTGATCCTTGGTGAGGCAGATATCATGAAATCCATCCAAATGATGCCGGGTATAAAAGGCGGGGTTGAAGGAACAAGCGGAATATATGTGCGGGGAGGCAGCCCTGATCAGAACCAGATCCTTATCGACGGCGTTCCGGTATATAATATCAACCATCTCTTTGGCTTCTTTTCTGTATTTAATTCAGACGCAATTTCAGATTTTAATGTGATCAAAGGTGGGTTCCCGGCCAGATATGGAGGACATCTTTCTTCGGTCATCGATGTGAGAATGAAAGAGGGAAATATGCAGAAATCCAATACATCGTTTAACTTAGGATTACTATCCTCAAGCATTATGACTGAAGGTCCCCTTATCAGTGATAAGTGCTCCTATATGATCTCAGCCCGCCGATCATACCTTGATCTGATCGCTGTTCCGACAGAATGGATATACAGCTTGATAAGCAATGATATAGACAGACTTACAGCAGGCTATTTCATGGAAGATCTGAACGCAAAAATTAATTACAAATTTTCAGATAAGGACCGGGTTTATTTTAGTTTATATTATGGCCGGGATAATCTCTATGCCAATATTGGCGAGGACTATAGCGACGGCACATCCTACAGGCAAAAATATAAGATGAATTGGGGCAATATGGTCACAGC
>CAYOVC010000219.1:0-5184 GCA_964407305.1 uncultured Bacteroidaceae bacterium
TTTACCGTACTTTTTGAAAATTTCCTGTTTCTTTTCAGCCGTTAAATACATTCTTCTTTTCCTTTAAATCCGTTTCAATTTTAGAGTTGCAAAGGTATTTATTTTTTTCAATATAACAACACTCATTATAAAATTGTTGCCTCTGATTTCCAGCATTTTTACTGCCTGTGATTTAGGTATCTGCAGGAACATTCGGGCAGCTGTCACTGCAGGAAATTCTGGCTATATTTAAGATGCAGATTACCAGTTTCTTAAAGAATAAGCTTACAATCGACGATGTGTATTGTCTGCTCTGTCCAGGATCATGCTGTTACCGAACTGACATTCAAGGCAACGCTTACCTTTGCAATAGTTTTTATAGAGATAAAGAAGGGCCTGACTTTCGAATGCGTTATTGCTTTTTAATCCGTTAACGTCCCATCTTCTGATGATCGTATTATCCTCAGGGGGCAACTCCTCAAGCAGGTGTATGGCATAATCGCAATACTTCTGTATTTTTTGTTCTTTTCCATAAAAGAATGTATATGGTGCAATACAGTTGATAATTAGTGTATTAATAAAGTTTATCCCCAGGTATTTCATCCTGCTTTTTGATTCTTTCCCAAATTGATAATGGTTGTTCCAGTAGTCACCGGCCCTGATCCTGAACAGGGTATACAGCTCTTCAATCGCTGGAAGTTTTTCCAACAATTGATGAACAGGAAAACGCATATGTATGAAGGCTGCCAGTTGGGCGATACGTAGAGAGGGGAAGGAGGAGGGACGCATGCGCATAAATTTCCAGATATGGGCCGGAACTTTTGTCCCTTCAAGGTTTCCGGAAAACCTTTGATATTCCTGACTGAGGCCTTCCGAATATTTATCCTGCGGCAGTGTCACCGAAAGCATTCCTGCCTGTCCGAACAGCATCGATTCCAGGGAAAACAGATCGCTTTTATTTCTTAGCAGAAGCGGGTATGGTAATAATATTGAGAGCATTTCAAATGGTATCGTGTTCACAGGGAGTCCGAATGAGCGAAACAGGAGCCGTGTAAACACTGCATCCCAATGTCCGTGTAATCCTTCCATATTTTTTCCTATCAACAGAGATTTTTCCATCAGTTTTTCTACCATGAGGGAGGACGTCCACTGAACGATATGCAAACGGCTGTTTTTGCGCAGATGATCCCGGCAGGGAATCCACTTCCCACTATTCATCATTTCATTGAAAGTATCCCACATCAGTGTTGGAAACCTGAGCATAGCAACGGGAATCGGCTCCCCGTTCATTCGCCTGATCTCGCAGTCGTTGAAACAGACTACGTGTAGTATGACTGAATCGTAAGCCTGATCAGATGAATGTCCATGCTTGATCCAGTCGGATGCATTAATATGCAGTTCAACATTTCCGGCCCACGTGGTTCCGTCTATCACCACTTTTGCATTGAAGAAATCCGGTCCGGAGTCATAATTATGTATACCAGGGTCAACCACCCTGATAACAGTCTTCCCCGAAGCGGAGAGTGCGATCCCGGTCAAATGCTGATTTTTCCACAAGAAATGCAGAAACTCCTCATTGATCTTCTTCATGGCAGTTTGTCAAATATATTTTTATCATAAATGAAAATAAGTTCGAAGCCGAAAGATTGCTCTTCAGGCCAGAAAGGTCAATAATTATACCTGTTAATGCTGCCAAAAGACAAATTATCGGGTTGGGGGATTCTGCTTTTTAATAAAGCGTCCCGTTCCTTACAAAACAATAAGTAGTTTAGGACAAAAATCTCAACAGATCTCTCGAAGAGTAGAGAGATTTTATAGCTACATAGCTTTTAGTTTAATGATAAAAAGATTCCAGTTTGTCTGGCCCGGGATTTAAATCATGATCTGCTTCGCCGGAAAGGCATGGTCATGCACCGGGTGCCTCCGCCACCCCTCGATAATTCACTGCCATCGATTGTAAGTACATACTTGCTGTAATCACTTAGGTTAATTTTTCCATTGAGCATATCACGTACCCTGAGCACTTCAAACCCATTCTGATTTAAATTGTCAAGCGTGTGGATGTTCCGGTTATATCCGATCACTTTCCCCGGACCAACGGCAAAAAAGTTTGCTCCGCTGTGCCATTGCTCCCTCTCCTGGATACCCGGGTCGCTCTTGCCTCCGCAAAATGTTGGCTTCAGATCCATTCCAAGCCTGGCAAGGATTGCCGGGATATGTTCCACCGTGCCTATAGATTTTACCTTTCCGTTGTCCAGTTCAATGTGGACCGTTTCATACTTATTCGGACGAATTATCAGCGGCTCATACACCATACACATATCTTGATCGAGCAGTGTGAACACCATGTCGAGATGTATAAAGGACTCCGGCCGGTTGGGCAGTTGCTGCACAATGACATGAAAGGATCTTTTCTCCTGTCTGAGATGGTTGATGATAAAATCGACACCCTGCGTTGTCGTTCTCGATCCGATACCAATCAGTATAATATCCTCTCTTGCAACAAGCAGGTCACCTCCTTCAATACTGACCCGGTTGCCTGAAATATCTTGCGATTCCGGCACAATGGTTTGCGATCTCAGTTTAGGATGGTAATTGAAAATTGCTTCCATGATCAGCGCTTCCCTGTCACGAACCTCGTTGGCCATTTTTGCTATCAGGACCTTATCGAAGAGTGCAATGGAGGAGTCTCTCGTAAAAAAGAAATTGTGCAACGGGCTCAGTGCAAAATTTTCATTGCTCAGGAAGTTTGTAAGCGAATCCCTTCTTAAGGGAACCCCCTGAATGAGCAGCCTGCTTAGTTCACCCGGTTCCTGCTCCATCAAAAAATTTAGCAGTTCGGGTCGCTTTTCATTGTAACAGGTTTTTTTTATGATCTTCTCCTTCACCTCGTTCGACCGTAAAATATCCCTCAAAAGATCACCTACCCTGTAGGTTTCTGTGATGTGCTGAAGTGCACATTCGAGCTGGTTATACTCCTTCCTTGCAACAGCAAGGTTCAAAATATCGCTGTACAATGCCCTCTCTGCATTTTGAGGAGTCATATTCTCAACCTCTGGTCCGGGAGGATGAAGGATCACTCCCTCCAGATTCCCAATTTCAGAATAAAGGTTGATTTTTGACATACCCGGTCTTCATGTTTACAGCGTATGCAAAGATATGGTTTTAATGCAGAAATCGGTTATCCGCTGAAACCCGATTGTTTGTGTGAACCGTCGCAAAAGGGTTTGTCGGAACTCATTCCGCACCTGCAGAGGAAGATAGGTCCCTGACTGGTAATTATTTCACCTTCTGAGTCAAATAGTTCAAAATCTCCGGACACCTGTAGTGGTCCGTTTGCGAATACCTTGAATTGAGCAGTATTATTTTCCATTAATCATTATCGTCTATAAAACCAATTTTACGATGCGTCCCGTCACAGAAAGGCATGCTCTTTGACCCTCCGCATCGGCAGAATGAGGTCATCTGCATAGTTCTTAACCGGCTTCCGTCTGCTCCTGTTACTTCGAAAGTCCCCTCGACAACGATCGGACCATTTTTCATGACATTTACCTTTGCTGTTTTCTCTGTATCCCCGCTTTTGGCCAATGTCTCGGGCGTAACTTCGTCTGAGACCGGGGTGTTTGCTTTCAGCGATTCCTGGTCCATATCCCTGTTGTGCTTCCATTCGAGTGCCTGGGTCGGACATTTGTTTACCACCTCGATAATTTTTCTGGTCGGGGCTCCCTGCATGTTTACCCAGGGTCTCCTGCCGGGATTGAATACTTCCAGGAGCTCGCGGAAACAGGTGGTTGCATGGATACATTTCGAAGGTTTCCACAAAACGGTGATCTCTCCGTTGGTATACTGTCTGTTCCTGGGGTCGTCCATGTTTATTCAACTGTTTAAATTATTAAAACAAAAGTTGTAACTGAATGTTCACGCGATTTATTTTTGATAACTCTTTTGTTTACAGCTATATCTAAAAACCCATTTTCTACGGGCAACTTCTTAACAATTAATTAAACCTGCAACACAAATTTAAGAATTGTGTAATGTTTACGTAATGTTAACCTAAGCTTGCTGTATTTATTTTGCACTTAAAGTACAATAAATATTTGGTTCATGATAAAGAAGATGTTTGGTTCTGTTGCATTGCTTTTAATTTCAATAAGTCTCTTCTCACAGGATCTCATCATATCCGGTAAAGTAGTGGATTATCATACGGGTGAACCTCTAACCGGAGCGAAAATAGTGCACTCCACCAGCGGTGCAGAGGTAATCACAGATTTTGACGGTTGCTTTTCAATTTCTTCAGCAGAAAAAGGCATTCATACAATAAAAGTTTCTTATGTCTCATATGAGGAAGCAAAACTGAACCGTGTGATTGTGAAGGAGGGGGAATCCACACAGCTTCAGATTAAAATGCACCGGGTGGGAAGCAGTGCTCCCGTCTCTTCTTATATGGCTGAAAATGAAAACAGGCCCCAGGTGTAATCATCAACCATGCGAATCCGAATAAATCATCTTCAGGCAGTTAGCTACCGGTCTATTTATGCATGTCCTTTCCTGCCTGCCGGCAGGCAGGTGTATTTGCTTTAGCTCGGTGAAGCCAAAAATCTATTCTCAATGATGAGGAATTCATATTTTAATAAAATTATTATGTATCAGATAATTATTATAATACAGCATTTCCCGCACGAATGTAAATTCAGTTTTAAGAAAGTTGTTATCGTCAGGATTTATTAATACAAATGTAAGTTAAGGTTAACCTGTTCCAATTCTCATCTCCATAGTTTTGCCAACGTATTTAAACAAATAAACGAATTAATCGATCATTAAAAAAATTAGAAAAATGAAAAGATCTTATTTAAAAATTGCGGGAATGCTCTTAGGTGTCTCGCTTATTTTCACCGCTTGTGGTGACGATTTTGAACAACCGAATGTATCTCCACCATCGGGTGTTGTAACCCTTGCCAATGGCGCTGAAGGAAACTCAGTGGATTTTACGGTAGCTGTTGACCCTTCTCTTACTGCTGAATATACAGCTACCGGCACCGGCGTAACTGTAGAAAACGCAACCGGTGATGTCGATGGTACTACTGTTACTATTAATTTTGATGCTGGAACAGTTGCAGGTGCAGCTTCAATCGTTTTGACCGTTACCGACTCTGAAGGTCAGACGGATGATGCCACTGCCATCTTTAGTATTGAAGAAAAGGAAAA
>CAYOVC010000220.1:0-5176 GCA_964407305.1 uncultured Bacteroidaceae bacterium
TTCTCCACAAGGTCAGACAAACTTCTACCCTGACTCCTGGCATAAACCTTGGCTCGTTCAGCAATTTTCCTGTCCACGCTAAGTGTAAGTTTTGATTCCATCTGTTACGTGTATATTTTGAAATAAAAATACGTATAATTCTCAGAATATACAAACAGGATTCATAAAACAGGGACCGCCAGTATAATTAGATTTACGGTCCCTGTTATAAAATTGTATATGTAATACACTATACCGGCAACAATAAAAACCGGGCATTACAATACTGTGCCGGCATATCAATATGTTATCACCAATTACAGTTAATGAAACAGAAGCTTTTTCGTTGCCAGAATACTTCCCTCTTTATCCGTTATCTGCAGGAAATAGAGTCCAGCTGCATGCCTGCCTGTCAAGTCGATCCTGTTCAGCGACTGGTCTACAGGCGTTTCGAAAACCGCTTGACCGAGCTGATTGACAATCTTCAGTCTGCAGCCATTTTTCTCAATAAACCCATTCATTTCAACCACCAGTTGGTCATTCACCGGATTGGGATAAACTAGCAGCTTCTGTCCAGCCGGCTCAAAGGTTCCTACAGGTAAATATGCAACATGCTCCTTCTCCAGTCCATTCACCAACAGCCGCATCGGCAATTTCCCACCATGCTTTACCGGTATCTTCAGGAAGGGGATGCCGTCTGAAGGCGGTGTAGCACTGCAAAAACCGATGTTGTAGGTCGTACCCATGATATGAACAGCCGATAAAAACCCGTCAGGATCCTGCATCTCCGTATCCGATGCCAGGAAGACAGGATCTCCCAGGGCTCCATGCGCATCCTCCGTGAAAAGATTGAATCCAATCAGCTCACCATACGCGTAAAACACCAACTCATTGCCTTCAACCTCTACAGTAACATCAGTTATCGACGCCGACTTCTTTCCTCCTGCAGGGAATTCCGTAATAATCCCTGCGGAATATTGGAGTATCAGGGCAGCATCATACGCTGTGATACCAACGTTCCCATCGACATTGGCGGTGCTGTCGCGCCAGTTCTCCCAGGGCAACGGATCAACATCCGGCAGCGGATCCAGTCCCACGGAATGCTGCAGCGCAAGTGCAGCATCATACGCCAGGATCAGCCCGTCATCATCCACATCACCGGCAGAAAACCTGATAATTTGAAAAGAGCCACCGCTTACCGGAACGGCCACCACCTCATTCCCCCAGAGATCGGTGCCATTGCCCAGGCTGACTGTCACCTCACCATCCGCCCTGGGAACAGGAAATTGGTAGCTATACAAAGTGTCATTCACGCGGCTCATCACTGCTGAATACGTCACAGCGCCGGTCATATATAGCTGAACGGCGTTCGCCGGGTCCATCGCTTTATTAAAGGTAGCGGTGAGCACCAGCGTATCAGCAAACCTGTTCAAAGTATCACTATAAGAGATGGCAGCCGAAGGAGGAACAGCATCGACAACGATCACTTTTCCGTTTGTCAGATCCACGACAGGTACATCGTTCAACCATGCATTGGAGATCTCCAGGTCGGTTGTATCGGTAACCAGCGGGTTAAACTGCAGCCGCACAATCTCCCCTGCCCCGGTCAGCGCAGTCGACCGCATGTAGCTTATCGACAACTGTCCGGCAACACCGGTATTCACCTCAATGGTTCCGCCCGCAGCAATGGTCCCGCTGATGTCGTATCCGATATACGCCAGCACCGCATCATCAAATGCCAGGTCAAACTGCCAGGAGATAATATTATCCTCCGCAGTAAGTTCACTCACCATCACGGAGATCTCAACGGACTGTCCAACACTCACTGTATCATTTTGTAGCCGGATCGCGAATTCGCCTGGTGGCTCAGGCTCTTCACCGCCGCCAGATGTATGGTGGAAGCCGGGATCGCAGTCGGCAATACCAGCCGGGGTGATTTCCCACTCGGCAGCGGTCCAGGTGGTATTGGGGGCCACAACACCCTCTACCCTTTCGGCCCGGGAATCCTCATACTCCCAGGGTTCCCCGGTCCCGTCCGTATCAATGGCTCCGTAAATATCATGCAGCGTTCCCTCTGTACGGTCACCATCACGGTACAAAAAGTAGGCATCATCGCCATTTCCGATAAGAATGCCGGTCACCATATCGGGTGCAAAACCATACACGGCCTCAAAGGAGGAGCCGCCGATAACAAAAACCTGGCCCGGTGCCACCGAGCCTTCAAGCAATAAATTGCCCCATCCTGTGCCGCCATTGCTCTGGCGGGAGAGATAGAGAGTAGAGCTGCTGAAATCGACCGTTTCGGTCCCTGCATTGTACAGTTCAACAAACCGTCCGGAGTAGTCATCCCCGGGATCAGCCACCTCGGAAATGAACAATCCGTTTTGTGTTCGAGCCGAAACAGCAAAAAGCAGCATCGCACTCATGAGCAGATAAGTAAGTTTTTTCTTCATCACAATTAAAGTTTTTAAGGATTAATTATTCATTACTTAATGTGATGAAGCATGGGAATATCGAACGGATCATTCATTGGACAAGCACATATCCAGCTGACAGGCCTGAATTTCAGCCATTTTTTCCTATTTTTACAAACGGCAATGAGGTCTGCCATTAAATGCCTATCTCTATACAGCCTGTCTATAGATTCAAGTGGCTCTATAATAAAGTTCGGGAGCATAACATGTCCCGTATGTATACAGGTTTCAGCTTTTTCTTCGGGATCCTCGCCGTTTTCATTGGCCGTGGAATCATTAAAATCCTTTAGCCATGAAGGATACATCTCGTTGCTACCTTTTTTTCCCGGTAACAAAAGAGAGCGAAACATAGAAAATGCCGGTCGACCCAAATTCAGAATAGTCTACTACCTCATCAAAATCAATACCGGTATAGCCGGGATTCAGAAAGTCGTCCATGTAGTATTTTACCTTGACCCTCATTCCCTTGGGAAGCTGAACGCCTGCGAAAACTGAAGGAAGAAAAGCATTGACCCTGTTGCTCCCCCACTCACTGAATTTAAATTTTTCGCCGTCAATGAACAGCTTTTGCTTATAGTGGAATGTCCACTCATATTCTCCACCCGCAAAGAAGAAGAGGTCTTTCTTCATATTACCGAATTTCAGAGCGAGGGGAACGCCCAATGAATAACTACGGCGCTTGATCTTGGTCTCCTTGTTCCAGTCAGCATGGGTATCATCAATATTTAGAAAACCCATATTCTGATAGAGATCCTCGGTAATAAAACCGATGTTTCTCAGACCCAGCCCGGTAAACAGTCCGACATACTTACCAAAATCTACGTTCAGCATCTGTTCGGCATGAAAAAACGAGGTAAACCGCATATTTGCGTTAACATCTGTGTTGTTATAGCTAACATCAGCACCTGAAAAGATAAGCTCTGCACCGGAAGAGCGATAAACGTTCACCTGGCTGAAAACAGTTGATGAAATACTCGCAAGTATAACAAAAGTAAAGATTGCCAAAATATTATTTCGCTTCATAATTTCTGTTTAACAATGAAACATAGTGATTCGACTAAAAGTTCATTAAAAATAGTGATAATTGGTCAGGTGATAAATTTCTTATACCAATTGATCAGACACGAATCAGCTTCCTCAGCGTCCGGGCAGACAATAAAGAGCAGATTAATGGATAAATTCTAAGGTTTTAAATCCTTAAAAAACAGCTTAATCAAAATTAACAGATTCAATAAACTGTAATTTAATTTGTTATTGTAATTTATTGGAAATTTCTTTGAAAAGCTTAACCAAACCCGCTTGCGTTTTATACCGGGAATTGAACCCAGGAAAAACATGAAAAATCATCAATCATGAAAACAATTAGATTTTTATCACTTTTTGTTTTAACCGCAATGCTTAATTCCTGTGAAAAGGAGGCGGAACAAGAAACAACATCTGAAGTTGAGTTCTACATTTCGTTGGAAAACAGCAGTTTTCAGAAAGCATTAAAATCACTGGATGATGCAACAAAAATAGTTTTAACCATACAGACATCTGCTGGTGAAGCAACTAACTATACTTTCAAAGAGATTCGTATTTACAAATTAGGCTCAAGCTACATCAGTCAGAAAGTTGCTCTTCGTGTTGGAGATTATCAATTGACTGAGTTTTTTCTGCTGAATAATGCGGGAAATGTTATCTATGCAGCTCCGCTATCAGGATCAAATCAAGGCCAGAATGTCGCAAATCCATTACCGATTGCTTTTAGTATTACAAAGGATCAAATTACGCCGGTAAATGTCCAGGTACTGTCAACGGCCAATCTCACCCCCGATGATTTTGGACTTGTCGGGTTCCCCATTATTGATGTTGCTACTTTCAGTTTCCTGGTGAGCGTATCCGAACAGGGTCAACTGGATAGCCTTATCGTTGCAGATATCCTGGTTGAAAGTAGAGCATATAGCTACAAGCAATCACTTGAGGCAATCACCACAAACATTGTCACTGTCGTCGATGGCTTCAAAAAATACACCCTAACCATATCTAAAACAGGATATAACTCGTTTGTCAAAACTTTTAGGGCTGACAGTCTGAAATATCATTCAACAGAACCTTTGGTTGTTGAATTGAGCAAGCAGCCAACATCTGCAACGGTAACAGACATCGATGGGAACGTTTATAAAACGGTTCGGATAGGCGATCAGGTTTGGATGGCTGAAAACCTTAAAACCACAAAATACAATGATGGTACTGCCATAGCCAATGTTACAGACAACGCAGAGTGGGGAAGCTTGTCAACCGGAGCTTACTGCTGGTATGACAATAACCAGGCTACTTATGGAGATATTTACGGCGCACTTTACAACTGGTACGCTGTTGAAACAGGCAACCTTTGTCCATCGGGTTGGCATGTGCCCACGGATGCCGAGTGGACAACGCTGACCGAAACTCTGGGGGGGGAAGAGATAGCGGGTGCAAAACTAAAGGAAGCTGGTACGGCACATTGGAAAAGTCCGAATACGGAGGCAACCAATGAAACTGGTTTTACAGCCCTTCCGGGTGGCCTCTATCGCCATACGGGTGGGTTCTTCGGAATTGGTATTATCAGCGTTTGGTGGAGTGCAACAGAATCCAGTTCCGGTAGCGCCTGGGACCGTGACATGGACTGCGAATTCAGCTTTGTCTACCGCCTCCAAAACGATAAGCAACTCGGACATTCTATCCGCTGCCTGAAGGATTAA
>CAYOVC010000221.1:0-5161 GCA_964407305.1 uncultured Bacteroidaceae bacterium
CTGAATATAACAGCTATGTACGGTGCCGAGCAAACTGATTATACATATAATTCCTTAACTGGATTTGGATTTACTACAGATGGTATGAGTTATAATGGACTTTCTAATGGTAACAGCACAATACCAGAGACAAGGGCGGCCAAAGAATCTCTAATATCTGCCCTTGGACGAATAAATTATAAATTGCTCAATCGATACCTGTTCACCGCTACAATCAGAAGAGACGGATCATCGAAATTCGGAAAAAACAACAAGTTCGCCTATTTCCCCTCCGTGGCTGTTGGATGGGTATTATCACAGGAAAGTTTTATTAAAAATATTAAGGCTGTAGATTTTCTGAAGTTGAGATTTTCATTCGGGAAAAATGGATACAATGGTATACCACCCTACCGAACCCAACCTAAGATGTATACACGACGTTACGAGTACGCGAATGGAAATGATCAGGCAGCGATTTTTGCTTCCATGTATCAGCCATATATTTATCCTGCAGAATTACAAAATGAAAACCTGAGGTGGGAATCAACCCTTGCTTCAAATATCGGATTTGATTTTGCATTATTTAACAACAGGTTTAGTGGCACCATAGAATATTACAAGGGTAGAACTTATGATATTCTCATGAATCGTCCGGTTCCAGTTGTCTCTGGATTTGAAACCTCTTTCCAGAATGTCGGGGAAACGGAAAATAGCGGGATCGAAATTACACTTAATACGGTGAACATCAAATCATCAGATTTTGAATGGAAATCAACCCTTACTTATTTTAACAATAAAAATGTGGTTACTTCACTTTTACCAAACCAGGATTTGTTACTACCCGGGAATCCAAGGACGGAATACGCGTTGCAGGTGGGATATCCAATATTTGCATATTATGATTACGTGAAAGACGGCATCGTGCAGGAGGATGAAATTTATTTGCATGGAGGCCCGAGTTGGGCACCCGGGAGCTACAGGTTAAAGGATTTGAACGGGGATAGTACCGTTACTGTCGATGATCGTCAATACATTGGTACCACACAGCCGGATTTCATGGGTAGTATTCAGAACACCCTTACCTACAAGAATATTTCACTTTCTTTTCTGGTAAACATCGTAATCGGCGGAATTATCCGCAATGAAAGAATTAATTTCTACCAGGATGCAAATATCGGTGTACGTCCTGACAGGACCAATACATTAGACATGGACTGGTGGATGCCGGATAACCCGGACGCGAAATACCCCCGGTTAACATATACCAATCCATTTAACGCGGGCGAATACGACAGCAGGAGTTTCGGACGACTACAGGATGTTACACTATCCTACCGTTTACCCTTAAAATGGACAAACAGTCTTAAAATGAGTAACGCAAAGATTTATCTTAGCGGTAAAAACCTGATAACCATCGATGATGATTTTCATGACTGGGATCCCGAAAATCAAAATGTATCTGTTTGGGCCAACACCAACAGGGTTGAACATGATGGCAGAGGAGATGTGCCATGGCTTCCCGATCAGGCTCAACAGGTACATGGCGGAAGGAGTGGATTTCCCGTACCCAGAACCATTGTGATGGGAATAAATGTAAGTTTTTAATAAAAATGAGCAAGGTATCATGAAAACAATAAATAAATATATAACTGGAATAATGCTTCTATGTGCCATGGTTTCATGCAATGAAGATGAATTCCTGAAAGAAGTTCCAAAAGATTTTTTAGGTCCTGAAAGCGTGTATTCCACCGTTGAAGGATTTGAAGCAGGAATTGCTGCCTGTCATGAGGCTGTAAGGAGGGAAACAAATCATGATCATCATGTTACAGAATGGGCAGGATATTACCGCACCGATTGTTTCTGGGCCGGGGCACCGGATATTGCCTCCCGGCTTTCACCTCAGATTCTTACACCGGCTGATTTAAATATAGAAAGACATTGGGAATGGGCATATGGAGAATTAATAGCGCGGGCAAATATTGTTATTTATTTTGCGGAAAAAAACAGCGATATTTTTCTTACAGAAAAACAAAAAAATGAATACATCGCAGAGGCTAAATTCTTCAGGGCATACGGGCACATACTTCTTACCACCTTTTTTAAGAATGTTCCCATAGCTGACAAACATGTTGTTGAACCCCGATATGACTTTGAAAGTTCTTCAAGAGAACAGGTGTTGGATTTTGCTCTTAATGATCTGAAATATGCCTCCAAATGGTTGCCACCGGCGGATGACGTAGCTTACGATGGCAGGATACCTAAAGAGGCTGCACTGCACTTACTGGCTGAAACCTATCTTTCTCTGGCAGTGGAAAATCCCGGATTGGAGAATTATGTTGATTCGGCCATTACTGCTACATCTAAAGTGATTGAATCGGGTCAATATCAACTTATGACAGAGCGGTTTGGCGTTGGAAAAAATGAACCCGGTGATGTTTTTACTGATTTGTTCAGGGAAGGAAACCAAAACAGATCAAATGGTAATCGTGAATGCATATGGGCGCTTCAGTTTACTTACGGCACATCTGGTGGAGGGTTTATCCTCAGAGGTGATGATATTCTGATGTTCCCGGGAAATGGATGGCCCAGGGTCTTTTGCCCCGGATGGTTTAGAATAAAAGATCCCGATGCAAATGCCGGCATGCTGGAACAATCTGACAGCCTTGCCCACGGTCCCGGATGGGTAAATCCAACCAACTACTGGGAATATGAAATCTGGCAATCCGATTGGGATAATGATACCAGAAATTCCAGGCACAATATCAGGAGAGAATGGTATTATAACAATCCTGAATCCAGCTACTTTGGTCAGAAAGTAGAATATCACCAGCATCTGGATACTACATACGATTATTACCCGATGATACGCAAGTTCGATTATGCCAGCAACAATGGCGATCCTGGAATTGAATCTATTGCTCTTGACATGTACAGACTGCGATTTTCTGAGGTTCTGTTGTTAAGGGCAGAAGCTTACCTTTTAAATGGTGAACCACAAAAAGCTGCAGATGATATTAACAGGGTACGTGAGCGTGTTCGTGCTGCACCAATTACGGTTACTGATGTTACTCTGGAGTATATACTGGATGAAAGGGCAAGAGAACTCTCCATTGAAGAGCACAGGAGAAAAACGTTGGTGCGGACTGGTACCTATATTGAACGAATGCGAAAATACAATCATCAGGACGGACCAGAATTTCAGGAGTATAACAGGTTCTGGCCCATACCACAATCTGCTATCGATCAAAATGTGGATAATCCTGATGGAATTCCTCAAAATGAAGGCTATAATTAAAAAAGTGTCATAAAAATGGGGGTGCTTAGCTTTATTTCCGGCCTCCTTTGAGGCAGAACATTTATTCTTTACACTCATAAAGGATAACTAATATATCTGGTTGAATCTTAAATAAATAGTAATGAATTTGCAACGAAAAGTAGTTTTTATGCTTTCCTTATTTCTTTTCCCGGGGAGCTGTCTGTTTGCTACAAATTATTATTTGTCCGAAAATGGCACAGATCAAACCGATGGGAAATCACCAGAAATGGCCTGGAAATCTTTAATTCAATTAAATACTGTTAAGTTGAAACCCGGGGATACTGTTTTTTTTCATGCGGCTCACCATTTTACCGGCTCATTAAAGATTTTTCGTTCGGGAAAGGAAGGTAAACCTATTGTATTTACCTCTTATGGCGGAGCAGAAAAACCAATTATTTCTGGTGCTAACAGAATTGAAGGATTTCATAATTTAAAAAAGAGGTTATATACCACCCGGACGAATAGAACTATTAAACATGTTTTTCAGGATAACCACCTTTTGGTTCCTGCCCGATACCCTAATTCAGGTTTTCTTAAAATGGATGGGGGAGGATATCATTTTTGTAAAACGGGTAATCTTGATTTTCCTGCCGAAGTTATACAGAATTCAATTATCAGGTTACGACCTGTGAACTGGAGTTTTTACACCAGACAAATAACAGAAGTTCAAAACGATAATCTGATCTTTAATGATTCGATTAACTATTTGTGCGAAAAAGATTGGGGATTCTATCTGGAAGGTAAGTCTGAATATCTTGACCATGATGGAGAATGGCATTTTGACAGAGTAAATAATGCTCTTTCAATTATTTCAGATGATCCCGAAAATACAAAAATTGAAGGATGTGATATTGATTATGGTATATATCTGGACAAAGGAATTTCTAATATAATTATTGAAAATATCCATGTTGAAAAATATGCAAAGGATGGAATCCTTATAAACCACAATAATCGTTATGTGACCATTCAAAATTGCAAGATTAGCAATTGCATTGAGCGTGGAATAAATCTTATGCCAGGTGCGTCTTTTTGCACTGTCAAAGATAATGAGATTGCAGATTGTTATGGGCAGGGCATTTCACTTCTCGAAGCCAATAATTCAGTACTTGAAGGCAACTTTATTCATAGAATCGGTCTGAAACCCGGTATTGGCATCAGCGGAGTAAATGGTGCAACTGGCATCTTAATTACCGGTAATGAACTTAAATTACCTGGAGACCCTATGAGGCCATTCAATAATGTCATACGCTATAACAGAGTAGATTCAACCGGATATAACGGAATTCGCATGGATGGGTACAACAGTATATGTGAATACAATGTAGTTAAAAATGTGATGTACACTCTTAATGATGGGGGTATTTTCTATTGCTGGGCAAAAGATTCAACTTTTACACATCATAATATTGTCCGGAACAATATTCTTCTTTACAGTCACGGAAACATTGACGGCACGCCTGGAGGTGAACCCATGTGCAATGGTTTGTATATTGATAACGGGGTAAATCATATATTGGCTGAAAATAATGTAATTACCGGAGCTCATAACGGTATAGTTCTCAACAATAATACAAATAACATAATAGTGAGGAATAACATCAGTTATAATAATGCGAATGGTATAATTATTTCCGAATGGTGGGTACCGGGTATGACCAGAAATAATACCATCACCCAAAATACTTTTATTTCCCCCGATTACCGAAAACAAACATTAACCATTTCATCGGTTGCTGTACCGGATTTTTATCCAGGTGTAATAGACAGCAATACTTACATCAGTCTAAAAGAGAGATTTCATCTGAAGTCTGTATCCTTGCAGAGTGGTCACATCAAAAGAACTGACGAATGTTCCTTTGAAGG
>CAYOVC010000222.1:0-5151 GCA_964407305.1 uncultured Bacteroidaceae bacterium
ATCACGGATGTTTTCGGTCCCTTCGTCGCCAACACCCATTCAGAATCCACCACCACCGGAACGCTGATCACCAAGGCCTACCACTATTCGCACAAGTACATCAAGAAACATGTGAACGCCGGTCCGAATGATGTGATCATCACCGCCGGGTTCGGGATGACCGCTGTGATCAACAAGCTGATGCGGATTCTGAGTCTGCGGGGGTGCGGAGGTGCCGACCGCGACTGTGTGAAGAAGATGGACAAGCCGGTGGTTTTCGTGACGCACATGGAGCACCACTCCAACCACACCTCCTGGTTCGAGACCGTCGCCGAGGTGGTGCAACTGCAGCCCGACAAGGATCTGCTGGTCGACCTTGGCGATCTGCGCGATAAACTGGAGCTATACAAGGACCGCACCTTCAAGATCGGATCGTTTACCGCCTGTTCGAATGTGACGGGTATCTGCACACCGATCCACCAGATGGCAAAGCTGATGCATGAGTATGGCGGACTGGTGTTCGTGGATTATGCTGCCGGGGCGCCCTACCTGCATATCGACATGCACCCAAAAGATCCGCTGGAGAAACTCGATGCGGTATTCTTCTCGCCGCATAAGTTTCTCGGCGGACCAGGTTCTTCCGGGGTGCTGGTGTTCGACAAGGCGATGTACAAGCTCGATGTGCCCGATAATCCGGGCGGGGGAACGGTCGACTGGACCAACCCGTGGGGAAAGTATAAATACGTGGATGATATTGAGGCGCGCGAGGACGGTGGAACGCCCGGTTTCCTGCAGTCGATCAGGGCAGCACTCGCCATTGAACTGAAGGAGCAGATGGGGGTGGAGAAGATTTTGGCGCGGGAGGAGGAGCTCCTGGAGATCGCATTCGAAGGGCTGATCGCCATTCCTGGTATCGAGATCCTGGCAGAGAATTTCAGGAAACGGATTGGGGTGATCTCCTTCTACCACCCGGAGATCCATTTTAACCTCATGGTAAAGCTACTGAACGACCGGTACGGGATCCAGACACGCGGCGGGTGCGCCTGTGCCGGAACTTACGGTCACTACCTGCTGGAGGTGAGTTACGACCGCAGCAACGAGATCACAGAGAAGATCAGCAGTGGCGACCTCTCCGAAAAACCGGGCTGGGTAAGGTGGTCGCTCCATCCTGTTATGAAGGATGAGGAGATCAGTTATTTCCTGAAGGCCGTCAGAGAGATCGTTGAAAATATTCGTACCTTTGAAAAGGAGTATGTGTATGTTCGTTCAAGGAATGAGTACATCCACTACTCTGAAGTGAACGATAATCATGATAAAAAGATTTTAGAATCCTGGTTCAGCCTGGATTAGGTAAGCAAAATGGAGATCAGAACTGTAAACGACAAGAGATCGAGGAGGGCCTTTTTGGACCTCCCTGGAAGACTTTATAAAGATGACCCCAACTACGTTATTCCTTTTGACAAAGATATTGAAGCAGCATTTGATCCACAAAAAAACGTCCATTTTAAAAAAGGTGACGCATGTCGCTGGATCCTGCTGAGCGATACAGGAAAGGTTATTGGCAGGATCGCTGCTTTCTATGAGGAAGACAAAGCTGAAGCCGACTACGCGCACAGCGGTGGTTGTGGTTTTTTCGAGTGTATCAACAGCCAGGAGGCCGCCAACCGGCTCTTCGATACAGCCGCAGCCTGGCTGAAGGAGCATGGACTTGAGGCGATGACCGGTCCTGTGAATTTCGGAGAGAATGAATCGAACTGGGGCTGCCTGGTACATGGTTTTGAGCCACAAGGGTATGGGATGGCATACAACCTGCCCTATTACAGAGAACTATTCGAAAATTACGGATTTCAGCTCTACTACAGGCAGTACAGCTTCCATATCGACATAGAGAAACCCTTTCCCGAGCGGTTCTGGAAGATCGCCGAGTGGATCAACCAGCGGCCGGGTTACAGTTTCAGGCACTTTGAGTACAAAGATGCAGATAAATATGTGAACGATACGGTGAAGATTTACAATGAGGCATGGCCCTTACTAAAAGAAGATTTCACCCCGCTGGACCCGAAGGCGGTATATGACGTGATGCAAAAAGCCAAACCGATTCTCGATCCGGAGCTCTGCTGGTTCGCTTATTACAAAGATGAGCCGATCGCCTTTTTTACCTTCCTGCCCGATGCGAACCAGATCTTCAGGCACCTGAATGGGAAGCTGAATCTGTATAACAAACTGAAGTTCCTGATCCTCAAAAAGCGGAAAGTGATGACCCGGATGCGAGGCAATGCAGCCGGTGTTTCACCCAAATACCAGAACTCAGGGGTGGAGTCGGGCGTGATCTACGAACTGAAGAAGGTGGTTGACAGAAGGCCGCATTACAAACAGGTGGAGCTGTCGTGGGTAGGCGATTTTAACCCGAAAATGATCTCCCTGTACAAAGCTACAGGTGCCTACCACACCAAGACGCACCATACCTACCGATACATGATCAATAAAGCGATCCCCTACCGGCGGTTTATGCCGGAAAAAGTGGATGAATCAGTGCTTCCCGATGCCGGGAGTTGATTATTATGTAAAGATATGCATCAGATCATTGAAAAAGTTTTGTATAAAAGTGAAACATGATTATCTTTGCAGTCCGTTTTAAAACAGAATCTTAAGACACGTAAAAAGAAGACCAAAATGAAAAAAGGAATACATCCGGATAATTACAGGTTGGTGGCATTCAAGGATATGTCGAACGAGGAGGTATTCATTACCAAATCATCTGCAGCATCGAAGGAGACGATCAAGATCGAAGGCGTTGAATATCCGCTGATTAAGATGGAGATATCCAACACTTCGCACCCTTTCTATACCGGTAAGATGAAGCTTGTTGACACGGCCGGTCGTGTGGATAAGTTCATGAACAGGTACAAAAAACATTACGATAACAAGAAGTAGGCATTCCCTTACTTTAATGGCAAAAAAGTGTTTCGCAATTGTGGAACACTTTTTTTATGCAATTAGAGTTCGCTCAAAAGGTTGTCCCAATCACTATAAATTGCCTATATTTGCATGAGTATGCCAACTACCTTGATTATAAAAGGTTAAGAAGAAATATATGAACCTGATCCTATTCGACGACCAGCATCGCGATAACTTGTTACCACTCACCTTTACAAAGCCAGTTGCCGAACTGCGTGTTGGCATACTTACCATCCGCGAAAAATGGGAAAAGCGGCTTGGGTTAAAAGGCTCCTTCCTCACGCAGGACTACCTGCAAACAAAATTCACGACAAGTATCGCGGAGACCAACCTGCTGATTAACGGGGCACTTCTCCCCGATCCGGCCCTTTTGGGAGCAATCAGACAACTGAAAAGCGGTCAGTCACTCAAAAAAGAGAACACCCTGCTAGCACTAAATACCGGCTCCGGAGAATTTAACATCAACGATCCTGAGTGGATAGATCAGGCTGCCGGTTTTCCGGAAGCAGTATCACTCATCGATTACCCCTGGAAGATATTCACCCTCAACGGACAGGAGATCACAGCCGACTATACCCTGCTAACCGCAGGACGCAAATCGGCGCCACTCAGCGAAACCGTCAACGTACTGCACCACGAAAATGTGTTCGTCGAAGAGGAATTCTCCGGTGAATTTTTTACCCTGAACGCCTCTGCCGGACCGGTCTACCTGGGCAGAGGCAGCGAGATCATGGAGGGGTCGGTGATCCGCGGTCCATTCGCCATGGGTGAGCATTCCACCGTTAAACTGGCGGCAAAGATCTACGGCGCCACTACTATAGGCCCCCACTGCAAAGCCGGAGGTGAAATCAACAACACGGTATTACAGGGTTACTCAAACAAAGGCCACGATGGCTTCCTGGGGAATGCTGTGCTCGGCGAATGGTGCAACCTGGGGGCCGACACGAATAACTCCAACCTGAAGAACAACTACACGGAGGTGAAGGTGTGGAACTATCCGTTGAACAGGTTTATAAAAACCGGACTGCAGTTTTGCGGACTGGTCATGGGTGACCACTCCAAAACAGGGATCAACACCATGCTTAATACAGGTACCGTGGTTGGTGTGAGTGCCAATATTTTCGGACCGGGATTCCCGCGTAATTTCATCCCCTCTTTTTCCTGGGGCGGTGCATCCGGACTGGATGACTATAAACTGGAAAAGGCCTTTGAAACGATGGAGGAGGTGATGCGCAGAAGAGAGGTGGAACTGACCGAAACCGACAAGGATATTTTCAGGCACATTTTTAAAGAAACAGAGAAGTACAGGCGGTGGAACCGCTCACCTCTACCTTAGCAGAATCTCATCAAAATCCTCTTCCAGTTTTGCGTCTTGTATCCAGTCGTAGAGTGTCAGGATTCGCAGACTGTAGAAATAGTCCCAGTAGTTGCGCAGTGCCTGTACGTACCCCCTTCTCGCCACATCCTTCTCCTCCAGCGCCACGTTCAGGTCGAGCACATCGATCTTCCCGATAAGAAACCGCTGCTTGGTCACCTCGTACCTTTTCTCAGCAATCGTATCGGCCTTCGATGCGATATTCAACTGATCGCCCTGCAGGTTAAACTGCATCACCTGAAGAAAAATCTGCTGCTCGAAGTCACTTCGCGACTGGATCACATTGGTTTTCACCACATCCTCGGCCGATTGTGCCATCCTGTAACGACCCCGTCCGAGTCCCCAATCGAGGATCGGTATCTCAAACCCGATCCGCAACCGCTGCTGGTCCTCCGGATCCACATAGGCCCCACCCAGATCGTCCGCGTTCTTACTCATACCGTACAGCGCAAAGAGGTTCGCCTGAATGCCCTTTTGCGACCTCGCCTGCGCCACCTGCTGCTTTGCCTCGAGAAGCCTCCGCTGCATCTCCAGCACCTCCGGGTTGTTGGTATTCGCTTCTTGAAGTGCCCGACCAAGGTCGATCTGTATTTCCGGAATTTCATTGGGAACCACCAGTTCAATGTCGACCATCTCACTGTACCCAAGGAACGAACGCAGCCGGAACTTTTTCACCTCCAGGTCAATATTAGCCGCATTCAGTGCCGTACCCGCGTTCAGGTAACTGAGCTCCATCTGCAACAGTTCGTTCTCAGCAATGGTACCGAGGTTGTACCGCCCTGTTGCAATATTGTAAAGCGTATCATTATTCGCGTAATTCTTCTTCGCGATCTCCAGGT
>CAYOVC010000223.1:0-5131 GCA_964407305.1 uncultured Bacteroidaceae bacterium
CCGCTCTCCACTCTCCACTCTCCGCTCTCCACTCTCCACTCTCCGCTCTCCACTCTCCACTCTCCACTCTCCACTCTCCACTCTGTATTTCACCGTTGGCCATCATTGCTCTTAGTGAACTTTTTTAACATTTTATTGTTTGTTTTAATGCAAGACAATCATTCTAAAACCGCATACATTATGGCTGAAAAAAATCCTACCCTCCTGATGCTTGAGGATGATCAGCAGCTTGGAAGCGTGATCAAACAGTCGCTGGAACTTAAGAAGTACCGGGTCGACTGGGAAACGTATCCGGATAAAGCCCTCGAACGATACAAAACCGGTGATTATGACGTCTGCCTGGTGGATATCGCTCTTCCGGGAATGTCGGGCACCGATTTTGTAAAGAAAATCCGGCAGTCCGACTTCACCACACCGGTGCTGTTTATGTCGGCCAACCACGACGATAAGGATATGATCCATGCCTATTGTGCAGGGGGCGATGATTTTATTGCGAAACCGTTCTCTACCACCGAACTGGCACTGCGTATCTACGCGCTGCTACGGCGGTCGGGCTCCTCAATAACCAACCCAGATCAGCCCGATCTGATCGCTTTCGGGAACTTTACATTCGACTATCCCAACAGGCTGCTCTGCTCACCCTCAGGCGAGGTGAACCTGACCAAAAAGGAGGCGGAGGTGCTGCGTATGCTGGCACGAAACATGAACAGCGTCGTTAAGCGCGAAACCGTACTCACCGATGTGTGGGGCGAGAACGACTATTTCATGGGCAGGTCGATGGATGTTTACATCGCACGGCTGCGCAAGAAACTGCAGGAGGACCAACGGGTATCGATCGTCAACGTCCACCGCATGGGCTTCAAACTGGAGGTAAAACCCTCCGTTAACGCCTGATTAATTTGGCCACCCCGGCCGACATAGCCGCAGTTCTGCCGCAATAGTTCCTATCACTTTGGCTCAGTCCGGTTTCCGGGCCTGCACCGGCCCGACCGACATGGTCACCACTTAAGCGCTGTTCCATACACTGCGTCGTTTTTTTTCCGCAGATTCCTGTTTTTTCCCTACTTTTGTTTCCCAAACATCCACATCATGGAACATGCACTCTACCCGCTGAAGTTCCGGCCCATCTACAAGGATTACCTGTGGGGCGGACAGAAGCTCAAAACGTTACTGAACAAACAAAACACACCCGAAATCGCCGCTGAAAGCTGGGAGATCTCCTCGGTGAAGGACAACGTCTCCGTGGTCGCCGAAGGCTTCCTGACCGGCAATCCGCTCGACGATCTCATCAGTGTCTATATGGGCGACTTAACGGGGGATCGCGTTTTTGAACGGTTCGGAACGGAGTTGCCCGTGCTGATCAAATTTATCGACGCCGCGGGTGACCTCAGCGTGCAGGTTCACCCCGATGATGAATTCGCCGCCGCGATGCACGACGACCGCGGGAAGACGGAGATGTGGTACGTGATCGACGCCGATGAAGGGGCAGAGCTGATCTCAGGGTTTAACCGCGATATCGATGAGCAGACCTTCATGGAACACCTGAACGGTAAAAAACTGCCTGATATCCTCAATTATGAACCGGTGAAAAAGGGAGATGTCTTCTTCCTTCCGGCCGGACGCATCCATGCCATCGGAAAAGGGATCGTGCTGGCGGAGATTCAGCAGACCTCCAACCGCACCTACCGGATCTACGACTGGGAGCGGGTGGACAAGGAGGGGAACGCCCGCGAGTTGCACCTCGACATGGCGGTGAAGGTGATGGATTATAAACAGCGGGATGATTACCGGACGCAGTACGACCGGATTCCCAACAAGACCGTGAATCTGGCCGATTGTCCATATTTTACCACCAGCCTGATTGAATTCGATCAGCCGGTGGACAAGGACTTTGCGCTGATCGATTCGTTTGTGGTGTATATCTGCACAGAGGGTGCGTTGGTGATCAACTACAAGGATGGTGAACCGGTTGCACTCAGCAGGGGAGAGACGGTGCTGGTGCCCGCGGCGCTGAAGGAGATCTCCCTGATCCCTTCCAAACCCTCCACGCTGCTGGAGGTCTACATGAAAGCTTAGCGTTGGGATGATGCTGAAAAGACCCTCTTTTACCGATTATTATAAAGGTTCATCGTACGCTGCACCCCCAACGTTCCGAAGGTAAGGATTGCCTCGCCGGCAACAGCCACGCGCTCAGCCAGTAACTTCTTCTCCTCCTCTTCCCACCGACCGAGTACGTGGTCGACCTGCCGGCCACGGCCGAATTCATTGCCGATCCCGAACCGCAGCCGTGCATAATGGCTCGTTCCCAACACCGTGTTGATATGTGCCAGTCCGTTGTGCCCGGCATCACCTCCCTTTGCGCGTATGCGGATCGTACCGAAGGGGAGGGCAATATCGTCGGTCACCACAAGCAGCCTGTCCTCCGGCAGTTTTAACTTCTGAAGGTAATAGCGCACCGCATTACCGCTGAGGTTGACGTAGGTGGAGGGTTTGAGCAGGCAGAAGGTGCGGCCGCGGTGTTTCAGCTCTGCATAGAAGCCGTACCGCTGGTCCTTAAACGAAATATTGGATGCACCGGCAAGCGCATCCAATATATCAAAACCAATGTTATGACGCGTGTTCGCGTATTCCAAACCTATGTTACCGAGTCCGGTTACCAGGTATTTCATGGTGTCGCATTATTCCTCAGATTTCTCTTTGGATGCAGCTTCGTCACCTCCTTCTTCGGCTCCTTCGGCACCCTCTTCTCCTTCAACAGCTTCGGCTCCCTCTTCTTCTTCAACTTCTTCAGCAACGGCATCAGGATCTTCAATCGTCATGCCTGCAAGTGCAACACGCGAGGAGACAATGGCGTATACCATCGATCTCTCCGGATCGAGTACCTCCAGGTTCGGATAGCTCAGGTCACCCACCTTGATCACATCGCCGATATTAACATCCGTGATGTCGATCTCGAGGTGATCGGGAAGATTAGCCGGAAGCCCTTTTACCTTTAATGAACGTCTCTTCTGACGTGGCTTTCCACCTTCCTTGATACCAATTGCAGCACCTGTAAGCCTGATCGGTATACTGATCGTTACAGGCTTGTCATCGAATACCTCGATGAAATCAATATGAAGTATCTTGTCAGTTACCGGGTGGAACTGCAGCTCCTGCATGATCGCTTTTCTCTTTTCACCTTCAATGTCGATGTTGACAAGGTGTACATTCGGTGAATAGACCAGGTTCAGGAATTCATTCTCGTGTGCATAGAAATGCAGGACCTTATCTCCGCCATACATGACGCAGGGTACATCTGCATTTTTTCGAAGTTCACGGGTGGCTTTTTTGCCAAGGTCGGTGCGTTTTTTAACGCTGATGGAAATTGTTTTCATGTTTAATCGTGCTACTCAGAATTAATAATTATTGCTTAATTCCCCATCACACATGGGTATTTTGCGGCCACAAAGATAAGAACTTTTTATTATCTTTCGTCGCAAAACCCACATTCATGTTTGTGATAGGCATTGCCGGCGGTACCGGATCCGGGAAAACTACGGTTGTTAAGACTATTCGCAGCAAGCTGCAGAAGGACCAGGTCTCATTCCTGGCGCAGGATTCCTATTATAAGGATAACGGACACCTGCCGGTAAAAGAGCGGCAGGAGATCAATTTCGACCATCCCGACTCGATCGAATTTGAGCTGCTGACCGAGCATGTGGGCAGGCTTAAAACGGGACAGCCTGTTGCGCAACCCACCTATTCCTACCTCACCTGTACCCGGCAGGAGGAGGTGATCCCGGTTACATCGCGCCCGGTGATCATCGTCGAAGGGATCCTGATCTATACGTGGAAGCCGCTGGTTGACCTGATCGATATCAAGGTGTTTGTGGATGCCGATGCAGACGACCGGCTGGCCCGGGTGATCCATCGCGATATCACCGAGCGCGGCAGAACGGCTGAAATGGTGCTGGAGCGATACGAGAAAACGGTGAAGCCGATGCACCTGCAGTTTATCGAGCCCTCAAAACGGTACGCCGACATTATCGTTCCCCAGGGAGGGATGAACAGCGTCGCCATCGATATCTTGCTCAACACCATTGAAAAAAAGTTGGGTTGAATGCCCGAAACTTTTGCATTTTCCAGCAGCTCAGACCTTCTTCATTTAAACCTGCCGGAACTTTCTGATTATAGTACTTCTGCCGGTTATTGTCTTCCCGACTCCCACACCATTCACATTTTTAAACAGATCCCCCACTAATATATGATTGGAAGAACCTTGAAACTGTTTCGTAGGAGAGCTGATTATTTGTCAGGTAAAAAAAATCGTGATACAATCCTTAAAGCCTGGCATTTGTCTCCACGATAAATTCCAGCAGCTCTTTCCGTCCGGTTCCCTTCATCGCCGAGGTTTCGATGATCATCGGCAGCTCTTCCCAGCTCTCGGAGAGGAGCTCTTTCATCGCGCCGATGCTTTTGTTCTTCTCCTTCTGCTTGATCTTGTCGATCTTCGTGTAGACCAGCACAAAAGGGAGTCCGCTGTCGCCCAGCCACTCGATAAAATCAAGGTCAAGCTCCTGCGGCGCGATCCGGCTGTCGATCAGCACAAAAAAGCATACCAAATTGGTGCGGCGGGTGGCATACTCCTCGATCATCTTTGCAAACGCATCGCGCTGCTTCTTCGATACCTTCGCGTACCCGTACCCCGGCAGATCGCAGAGGTACCAGCTGTTGTCGATCAGGAAATGGTTGATCAGCCGCGTCTTACCCGGGGTCGACGAGGTCTTGGCCAGGTTTTTCCGCTCCACCAGCATATTGATCAGCGACGATTTCCCAACGTTGGATCGCCCGATAAAAGCGTATTCCGGCAGGTCGGCTTTCGGACACTGCGCAACCGTCTGTGAAGAGGTGATAAATTTTGCTTCGCTGATCATCATCTGTAAAAATTCTTAATTTAAAAACATCGATAAATAATTGGTCCGCCTGTTATTCAAGCTGCAGGCAACATATTATTTCATACCTGCGAAGATAACAACAAAATTCCACATCTTTATTTGATCCCGGCTGGGTTGGGGTTCCCCCGTTCTTCCCTGTTCCTTCCGTTCTTCCCTGTTCCCCCGTTCCTTCCGTTCTTCCCTGTTCCCCCGTTCCT
>CAYOVC010000224.1:0-3898 GCA_964407305.1 uncultured Bacteroidaceae bacterium
CAAAGATGTACTGGAAGACATCAGGGCCAAACACAGGTAGAAGGATATGCCGGAAAAGACGGAACATACAACGATGCGGGACTTGATCCCTGAATTTGTGGAGAAGCCGGTCAATGAATATTCAGTTGCGCTGAACGGTCTGCTTGCCTCACTAAAGAGGGTGGAGTTAGTCAGACCACTGATCATGGTTGGAATGAACACTTCCGGACGTATTGCCGGTGGCGACAGGGTATTTCAAATGGTAAAAACCTATCTTTCCGACAGGAAAATAGATGCTGATATCAAGGAGACGGGGGCAATCGGTTTGGGATCAGAGGAGCCCTTAATGAGCATACAGCTACCCGGGCGCACCCGGGTAATCTTTTCAAACATCGTGGCTGACGAAGTTTCGATTGTTCTTGATGATGTGTTTCACCATACCATCCCGGGTGAGAAGTTACTTGGGCAGATACGAAATGAGCAGTTGGATGCATGGTCCGATGTACCGTTTCTTGATGAGCTGGCCTTCTTTGCAAAGCAGAAGCGCATTCTGTTAAAGCAAAATGGGATCATTGATCCTTTTTCGATTGAGGAGTACATGGCACACGGGGGTTACAGGGCATTCCTCAGAACCATTCGCTATCATACTTTTGACGAAATATGTGTCATGGTTGAGGAGAGCGGATTGAGGGGGAGATCGGGCAGTGGCTTTCTGACCGGAAAGAAATGGATGAACGCAAGGCAGACGCCCGCAGAACAGAAGTATCTGATATGTAATGCAGAGGAGAGTGATCCGGGAGCCTTTATGGACAGGGCACTGATGGAAGGGAATCCGCATCAGCTGATTGAGGGTATAAGTATTGCATGCTATGCGATCGGGGCGACCAAGGCCCATATTTATATACGCTCAGAATATGATGATTCCATCAGGAAGTTGTCAGCGGCGATAGAGCGTGCCCGTGAGTTTGGGATATTGGGGCACAATATTTTCAACAGCGGATTCAATCTTGATATCAGTATCAGGAAGGGACCCGGAGCATTTGTTTGCGGTGAAGAGACAGCATTAATTGCCAGCATGGAGGGAAAGCGTGGAATGCCGCAGTCAAAGCCTCCCTATCCTTCGGAACGGGGCTTTCATAAAAGGCCAACAGTTGTGAATAATGTTGAGACCCTCTGTAATGTTCCACATATTATTTCCAACGGTCCGGAGTGGTACCGTGACATGGGTATTGGCGATTGTACGGGAACCAAGATTTTTTCTGTGAGTGGACGGGCGAGGACCAGGGGACTCATTGAAATACCAATGGGAACAAGTCTTGAAGTGCTGGTGGAAGAGATCGTGGGAGGGGCCAGGCAGGGACATACCCTGAAGGCTGTTCATATCGGCGGACCATATGGCTGTATTGTGCCGGCAGGGAAGCTGGATATTCCAGTATGTTATGAAACCTTCAGCCGGGAGGGAGCCATTCTTGGTGCCGGGGGGATCCTTGTACTCGATGAGAAAACCTGTATTGTCGACCTGGTGAAGTATTTTATGGATTTCATGAAGCAGCAGAGCTGTGGTAAATGTATTCCCTGCAGGGAAGGGACGAAACGGATGTCGGAGATGCTGAACGAGATCACCAGGAAACCCTTGTATGACGACCAGCATGATGCACTTGAGAAGTTTCGTGGCCTGATGCAGCTTGAAAAATTAGCTGATGTGATGCGCGACACTTCATTGTGCGGACTCGGACAGCTGGCTGCCAATCCGCTTGTTAGTTCCCTGCGACATTTCAGGGAGGAATTTGAGGAGCATATTTTTGACAGGCACTGCAAGCCAAATGTTTGCCGGGAGTTAAGAACTTATTATATCGATGTTGAATTGTGTACCGGTTGTACAATTTGTGCCAGGCGCTGTCCTGAAGATGCGATTATCGGGACTGAGAAACACCCCTATTTTATTGTCTCCGATAAGTGCACGGGCTGCGGGATATGTAAGGAGGTCTGTAAATTCAGTGCAGTATTTTACAATTGAGAATGAGAAAGGAAGCGGATGATAAAAATTAAGGTAAATAATGCCACTTTATCAGTGAACGAAGATGAAACGATCCTTGCTGCTTTGAGAAGGAACGGGATAAAGGTACCCACACTCTGCAGCATGGATGAGTTGTCGCCCACAGGGGCCTGCAGGATGTGTGTAGTTGAGGTGGAAGGCTTTGAGAATTTGGTGCCTGCCTGTTCATTCAAGGTGCAGGAATGGATGAAGATCAAAACGCATAGCAAAAGGGTGTTGAAAGCGAGAAAGGCCAATGTAGAACTTCTCCTGTCGAGTCATCCCGATGATTGCCTCTACTGTGAGCGGAACGGTAATTGTGAGCTTCAAAAGCTGGCAGAAGATCTGAATGTCAGGAACAGAAGGATACAGGGACTAAAAAGTAATTTCAAGATAGATAATTCAAGTCACGGAATACTGCGCGACCCTGCCAAATGTATTCTTTGTGGAAGGTGCGTAAGGGTGTGTGAAGAGATAGCCGGGGTATCTACGATCGATTTTGAGCGGAGGGGTGATAAATTGCAAATAGCCACTGCAATGGCTGAGCCACTTCAGTTTTCCAGCTGTATCGAGTGCGGGCTGTGCGTGGTCTCCTGTCCCACCGGGGCACTCGTTGATCACACCAGTTTTCAGGAGCTCGATTCATCCCTTGGACACCCGGAAATAACAGTAACTGTTCAATATACCCCTGAAGTGCCAGTCTCCCTGGCGGAGGAATTTGGGTTTAAACCAGGTGCCGATATGAAGGGCATCATGAATAATGCGCTCCGTATGATCGGATTTGACAAAATATTTGAAACAGCGTGCGGAAGCGATATCTATACCATGGAACAGTCGGCAGAATTTCTTTTACGCTTCCGGAAAAAGGAGCGCCTGCCGCTGATTACCTCACGTTGTCCGGCATGGGTCAATTATGTTGAGAAGTTCCTGCCCGAACTGATCTCAAACCTGACACCGGTCCGAAGTCCACACCAGGTTATGGGCAAATTGATAAAAACATGGTTTGCCCAGGTCAACGAGCTGCCTGTCAACCGCATTCATAATGTGCTTGTCACGAACTGTACGGCAGCAAAAAATGAAGCGAAGCGGCCCGAGTATGCCACCCATAACACCCAGGATATCGATTATGTGCTAACCACACGGGAGCTGGCAAGACTCATCAGACTGAATGGAATTGATATAGAAAGACTTGATCCCGAACCGGCCGACGGACCATTCAATGCGCTAAGTTCAGCGGGAAATCTTTTTGCCGTTTCCGGAGGTGAGACAGAGGCTACCTTGCGAACGGTTTGTCGCGAAATCAATAAAAAAGAGATGAGCGATCCGCGAATTACAAAACTCAGGGGGAACAAATCAGTCCGTGAAATGGTTGTTAAAACCCAGAAGGGAGAGATTTCGGTTGCAGCGGTCAGCGGCCTTAAAAATGCCTTGCGACTGATCAAAGAGGTGCGTGCAGGTAAGTTACGCTACGATCTGATCGAGGTAATGGCTTGTCCGGATGGATGCGTGAACGGAAGTGGACAACCAATACCTGCAGAAAATGCATCTGTAAGAGCCCGGGCGAAAACGATCTATGATGTGGACAAAAATGAGACGATACAATCGGCCCATAAAAACAACGCTGTAAAAAAAATATATACCGAATACCTTCGCGCCCCCGGATCGGATGAAAGCAAGGTTAATTTTTTAACCAGGTTTGAGGCAAGAAAGGTTCTGAAATAACAGGACCCTATGTGTACCGTGCCATGGGTCCGATCATGTGAACTGTTCGGAATTTTAGCACTTTTTCGTATATTGTTCAAAAAATAACAGGTCCAACTGGACGTAAATGCTCCTGCGTGGATGACAGTGAGATGCTTGGGAGTAGAGAGTGTGCGCTGCGGT
>CAYOVC010000224.1:3908-5115 GCA_964407305.1 uncultured Bacteroidaceae bacterium
ATACACAAAAACCCGGTGCAGGTCAGTAAATATCATTGCATCCTGCCAATTAAATTCAAAGTACAGTGAAACTACCTGAAAGAACTGTTGAACGTATCAGTGAGTACAGGCGTACGCTGCTCAACTGTCTCAATGAAGGAAAAACACACATATATTCCCATGAACTGGCACAGATGCATCATAATACCGCTGTGCAGGTCCGCAGGGATATTATGTTTATCGGATACAGCAGCATGCAAAGAAAGGGCTATGATGTGCGGGAACTGGTTGATGTGATTGCAGGGATCCTTGATAGTGAAACAGGCATGAATGTTGCCGTTGTTGGAATAGGAAACCTGGGTCGTGCCATCACTACCTATTTCCTTGGCAAGCGATCAAAACTGAATATTGTTGCCACCTTTGATGTAGACCCTAACAAGGTTAACCGGGTGATTGCAGGGATCAAGTGCTATTCCATCAATAATATGCACGAAGTGATCCGTGAAAAGAATATCTCCATTGCGGCCATAACAGTCCCTGCCGACCAGGCGCGTGAAGTGGCCGAAAACCTCCACCTGGCAGGTGTTAAAGGATTGCTTAATTTTACCACCGTCCCCCTGAACGTGTCACCTGAAGTCTATATCGATGAGTATGATATGGTGACATCGCTGGAAAAAGTGGCCTATTTTGTAAAGATGCAGCATGCTGTTCCGGCCGGAAAGTCGGAATAGCAATTTCTGAAATCATGCTAAATAATTCAGATGGAAACACGAATAGGAGCGGCACTCATTATCATTGAAGATGGAGAGAAGATTGATACACTCAACAGGGTCATCTCTGCACACGCTTCAATGATTCTTGGCAGACAGGGTATACCGATGCATGACAGGCAGATGAATCTGATATCGCTGGTGTTCGAAGGGTCCACAGATGAGCTCGGGTCACTTACCGGACAGCTGGGCAGAATACCGGGTATCCGTGTAAAATCTGTTCTTGTATCCTGAAAATGTTAAAATACCGCCTTTTTTTGTTAAAACCGGTTTCCCAAACAACTTATTTGATGTTTATGGGTTATTATTGTTGAAAGTAATTGTTGGGGTGCAAGGCAGGTTGCGAATCTTTTTGAGGGTTTTAGAAAGAGTAGCAATCTGCCTTATTTTTTTCTCTTTCCATGATCCATCGGTGCCTGCAACCGAAGCAGCGGACTTTCATGTTTTAAGACACCCTT
>CAYOVC010000225.1:0-5111 GCA_964407305.1 uncultured Bacteroidaceae bacterium
TTACATACTGCTATTTTCAAGTGCCTGCATACATATAGCTGCACAGACCGATGCAGTGGTACATGGAATGGTTACGGATACAGCCGGTCTGCCGGTCGATCTGGCAAACGTGGCACTGTTCAATTCCAGGGAGGGTACGGTAACCGGACCTGACGGATCGTTCTCCATCGGTGTTCCGTCCGATCAGGAGGTGGATATCATCGTCTCCTGCATCGGATATGAAACGCGCAGGACAACTTTTATGCTGAAAAAAGGGGAAAGTAGAGCGGTCAACTTTATATTGCGCCAGGATATCACTGCGATTGGAGAGATATCGGTAAGCGCACGCCAGGAGCGTGCCAGTACCTTTCAGCGACTCAGCGTGGCCGACCTGGAGTTTATGCCTACCACAACCGGAAAGATTGAGGCCATTATCAAATCACAGGCCGGTGTGAGCTCCAATAATGAGCTTAGTTCCCAGTACTCTGTACGCGGCGGAAATTTCGATGAAAACCTGGTATATGTAAACGATATTGAGATCTACAGACCCTTTCTTGTTCGTTCCGGAGAGCAGGAAGGACTCAGCTTTATCAATTCCGATATGGTCTCCTCCATCCGTTTTTCTGCCGGTGGCTTTGATGCAAGGTATGGCGATAAGATGTCAAGTGCCCTTGATATCACTTACAAAAAACCAACAAAATTTGCCGGTTCTTCAGATCTGAGCCTGCTGGGAGCATCCCTTCAATTTGAGGGCATCACAAAAAACAAACGACTCTCCTACCTGGCCGGATACAGGTACAAAACAACCACCTACCTTTTGAATACATTGGAGACAAGCGGTGATTACAATCCGCAGTTTTCAGATTTTCAGGCACTTGTATCTTATCGGTTTTCTCGTAAAATTGAACTCTCATTTTTGGGAAACTACTCCTCCAATGCCTACCAATTTGTCCCTGAAAGAGGAGAAACAGAATTCGGAACACAGGAGTTGCCTTTTAACCTTACCATCTATTACGACGGACAAGAGGTGGATCGTTTCAATACCTACCTTGGAGCATTATCGCTGAACATACAGCCGGTGAATAACCTCAGCCTGAAATTCATCGCAACAGCATTTCAGACCAATGAGCGGGAGACATTTGACATACGGGGTCAGTACCTGATCAATGAACTCGATAATACAATCGGATCGGAAACTTATGGAGACAGTATTCTCAATATCGGAATAGGCACGTTGCAAAGACACGCCAGGAATTACCTTGATGCCTATGTGCTGGCAGGATCGCATATCGGGACTTATAAAACAGGTGGGCACCTGCTTAAATGGGGAATCAAATACCAGTACCAGGATTTTTACGACCGGATCAGCGAATGGGAACTGACCGACTCTTCGGGTTACGTACTCCCCAACAACGGCAATCAGATTATCTTCGAGAAGCACTCCAAAGCAGAGAACCGCATCGCATATGACCTGCTGAATGGTTTCATACAGGATACTTGGGAGTTCAACGCTCCTGGTGCCGATTATTTCCTTACCACTGGACTGCGCGGGTCTCTGTGGAACTTTAACAGGAGCCTGATGATGAGTCCCCGGCTGACATTCAGCGTTCAACCCAACTGGGAAAGGGATATGATCTTCCATATTTCCGGAGGATCCTATTACCAGCCTCCCTTCTATAAAGAGATGCGAATGCCCAATGATGAAATCAATAATCATATAAGGCCACAGCGCTCCATTCACCTGCTGCTTGGAGGGGATTACATATTTACTGCATGGGAACGACCGTTCAAGTTAACTACTGAAATGTATTATAAATGGCTGGATGACCTGATCCCTTATAAAATTGAGAACATACGGATCAAATACGCAGGTGAGAATATCGCCACAGGATATGCTGCCGGTATCGACCTGAAGCTGAATGGTGAATTTGTGCCCGGGGCCGAATCGTGGTTTACAGCTTCACTCATGCAGACGAAAGAGGATATTGAGGGTGACTGGGTTACAGTTATTGTTGATGGTGAAACGGTCCTTGAAGAGGCTGGGTACTATTCAAGACCTACAGAGCAGCTGTTCTCGGCAGGGGTCTATTTCCAGGACTACCTTCCCAACAATCCCGATTACAAGGTACATCTCAGCGCTTTTTATGGAACCGGACTTCCGCTGAGTCATCCCAAAGAGGAGCAGTATTACACCACCTTCAGGATGGGAGCCTACCGGAGGGTTGACCTTGGATTCTCAAAAATTATCAAAGAGAGGGAGACCATGTTGAACGACCGGAACCCATTCAGACATTTTTCAACAATCTGGCTCAGTGCCGAAGTTTTTAATCTTCTGGGAATTAATAACGAGGCTTCATACACATGGATCAGAACCGTTTCCAATCAACGAGGCATTCCGGCCCAGTTTGGTGTTCCTAATTACCTGACTGGCAGAAGGTTTAATGTAAAAATAACAGCCCGTTTTTAATCCGTAGGGAGCTTGGTTTATTCAGCAACGGTCTATAATAATTCGGAAAAACTGAATAGCCAGGTCCAATTCCCTGTCGATGTAAGCGAGATTTCTCCAACATTCCACGACAAATAACATTGATTCTATTAACTTTACGGTCTTAGTTTTTGCCACTGTTTAAAAAGAGGTTTTTTATTTTAATTTTTAAATCAGATATAGATGACTACACAAGATTACATCAGCAGAGAAGAGAGATATGGTGCCCACAATTATCACCCGTTGCCGGTGGTACTCGACCGGGGCGAAGGGGTTCATGTATGGGATGTTGAAGGAAAAAGATACTACGACTTCCTATCTGCCTACTCAGCAGTGAACCAGGGGCATTGTAACCCTAAAATAACCAAGGCAATGGCTGACCAGGCAGGGAAGCTTACACTCACCTCCAGGGCCTTTTTTAACAGTGTTTTGGGCGAATTTGAGGAGTATGTGACAAAATATTTCGGTTACGACAAGGTACTTCCCATGAATTCCGGTGCTGAAGGTGATGAAACAGCGATCAAGCTTTGCCGCAAATGGGGCTATGAAAAGAAGGGAATACCCGAAAATGAAGCTAAGATCATTGTCTGTGAAGGCAATTTCCACGGGCGCACCGTAACGATCATCTCCATGTCTACCGATCCCGATTCATACAAGGGATTCGGACCCTATACGCCCGGGTTTGAAGTAGTTCCATACAATGATGTTCCGGCCCTTGAAAAGGCACTGGAAGATCCCCATGTAGCAGGTTTCCTCGTGGAGCCCATCCAGGGTGAAGCGGGAGTGTACGTTCCCGATGACGGCTACCTTAGTAAGGCTGCAAAGCTCTGCAAGGAAAAGAATGTATTGCTTATTGCTGACGAGGTACAGACAGGCCTGGCCCGCACGGGAAAAAAGCTGGCCTGCGACCATGAAGATGTCCGACCGGATATCCTGATCCTGGGTAAAGCACTTTCAGGGGGTGTGTACCCCGTTTCCGCGGTACTGGCAGATGATGATATCATGCTGGTGATCAAGCCGGGAGAACATGGATCAACCTATGGAGGCAACCCGGTTGCCGCAAAGGTGGCGATCGCTGCGCTCGAAGTAATTGAAGAGGAAAAACTTGCAGAAAATGCTGAAAGGCTGGGTAAAATCTTCCGTGATGAACTCAAAAAGATCAATCATCCGATGGTCAGCCTGGTCCGCGGGAAAGGTTTGCTGAATGCAATTGTGGTTGAACCGAAAGGTGGCAAGAAAGCATGGGATGTTTGTGTTGCCCTGAAGAATAATGGTCTGCTTGCAAAGCCGACCCATGAACATATCATCCGTTTTGCACCACCCCTGGTGATTACGGAAGAACAGTTGATGGAGTGCGTCGGAATCATCAAAAAAACACTGGATGAATTCTAGGGTCCGCTTTTGAACAACTGTTTTTCCCGGTTGTTAACCCTTAAAAATAACCATAACGTAAAAGCTGAAACGGTAACACAGCACTGTTTCAGCTTTTAGATATCATCTATACCTGTAATGAACCGACCAATTAATATGTCTGACATGGATCCCGGTATCTCCCCCGGTACTGACTTTTACCATTATGCCAACGGGGGATGGCTGAAAAAACATCCCATACCCGATGAGTTCAGCAGGTATGGAACATTTGACAAGCTGCGGGAAGAAAACAGGATCATCGTTCGAAAGATCATTGAAGATGTTGCCCGCAATGCTGAAGTAACCGAAAATCCCATTGCCTCCCTTACCGGCAGCTTTTACAACACAGGAATGGATACTAACCGGATCAATGCCCTGGGATTCGAGCCGATACAAGAAGAACTGGAAGCCATTGAAAGGCTGCAGACAAAAAAGCAACTTACCGGGCAAATTTCTGCATTGTATAGTAAAAGTATTCCATCCCTGTTCTATCTCCATCCTTCGCCCGACCGCGAAAACTCAGAACAGATCATTGCCAACCTCTACCAGGGAGGAATGGGATTGCCGGACGTTGATTACTACAGGAAAGATGATCAACACAGCAAAGAGATCAGGGAAAAGTACAGGGAATACATTGTGAAAATGTTTGTTCTTACCGGGAGACCGAACGAGGAGGCAGTCCTGGCGGCACAACTGATACTTTCCATGGAATCGAGGCTTGCACATGCCGGCATGACGAGGCTGGAGCAGCGTGATCCGCACAAAACATTTAATAAACACGCTTTAAAAGAGCTGCAGAACCGTACTCCGGAAATCGATTGGAACCACTTTTTCAATCAGTTAAACGTCGATACAACATCGCATCTGAATGTAAGTCAGCCCCTTTTCTTTACCGAATTATCGAAGATGATCAGAGAAACGGAGGTTGAAGAATGGAAAACATTTTTTAAATGGAGGGTGATCAACGGTGCTGCCAACCTTTTGTCGGATGAATTCGCTCAGACGAAATTTGACTTCTATGGACGCTTTCTATCCGGAAAAAAGTCGATGCAACCCAGGTGGAAAAGGGTGACTGCAGCAACGGAAGATGCACTTGGAGAAGCGATTGGAAAGCTCTTTGTGGAAAGGTATTTTCCACCGGAGTCGAAAGAGCGCATGCTTACGCTCGTTGAGCATCTCAGGGAGGCACTCCGGGAAAGGATCGGTCAGCTTGACTGGATGTCTGACGAAACAAAAA
>CAYOVC010000226.1:0-5109 GCA_964407305.1 uncultured Bacteroidaceae bacterium
CCGGACTTACCTGCTTCAGCGTAGGCAATACCTGCCTGATGGCGTCCACATCCTTCAGGTGCAATCCGGGCGAAAACTTTCTCTTCTCCTTACTTTCTCCGTTGCTCTCAGCCCCCTCAGCTTCTGAGACGGTAACAATCGGGGTAATCATGATATTGTTTACGCCCACCATTTTGATCTGCTCCAGGATCTCCTGCTGTGCTCCCTTGCCTATGGCCAGCATGGTGATCACTGCTGCCACGCCGAAAATGATCCCCAGGGCCGTAAGCAGACTCCTGAGCTGATTGGCCATGATCGACTCAATGGCAATAACGATATTATGAAAATAGCGGCCCATCATCACCTGCTTACATTGTTTCTCCTTACCTGTCCCGATGGTGGCCCTTTTCTTCTCTCAACCGGTTCCTCCTGCTGCTTCTCCTGCTGCCGCTTTTTTTCCATTTCTCTCTCACGGATAATTTCCATCAGCTCCAACCCTTCATATTTAAACAGGTTGGGGTCGGCGGGTGTTGACAGGTATACTACATCGCCCTCCTTCAAACCCTGCTCAATGATGATGGAGTTCTCATTGGTCTCGCCTGGCACCACCACCTGCCTGAGTCTGTTCTTCGTATAAACAAATGTCAGGCTGTCATTGGCATGCATAGCTTCCAACGGCAGATAGAGTACATCGTCAAGCACTTTTGTAATGATCCTGTTGCTGGTGGTCATCGATGGACGCAGGATCGTATCACGCTCATTCAGTTGTATCCTGACCTCAAACACCTTGGCATCGGTATTGGGAAGCTGTTCCCCGATATTGGCCACCTCAATCACATCGCCGGTGAACTCCTTTTCAGGAAACGCATCGACACCAATCATCACCTCTTGTCCGGTTCGCACCTTACTTATATCGATCTCATTCACATAGGTTTTGGAGATCATCGAAGAAAGATCCGGCAGCGTTGCAACGGCCAGATCCCACGGATTTATCTCTGAACCAACGGTCCTTTTCTCTCCGTTCCATCCGCGCTTATAGATGACCATGCCGGGAGCCGGCGCCCTGATATCAAATTGACTCAGAACATCTTCCATATCGTTCATGCGGCGCTGCTCCCTCATCAGGTTCAGTTCAGCCTCACGGATATCACCACGCGCCTGCTGCACCCTTAATTCATAATTATCCCTGGCCTGGTCATAGGCTCTTTCAGCTTTCTCCAGGTTAATCTCAGCCTGCCGGATCGTAGCCGGAGGTTCAAACCTCGATTGTTCGAGGGTAATCTTCGCCTCCTCCATATTGAACTTCAGGTTGATCAAATCATCCCGCAATCCCCTCAACTCAATGGTAGTATCCAGCTTTGCACTCATCAGTGAGGTCTCAAGTTTCTCAATCTGATCCATCACATCCTTGAGCTCATTATCCGCCTCCGACCTGTCGAGCGTTGCTACCCAATCGCCCGAGTCCACGACCGTTCCTTCTGCGATCAGGTCCTGGATCTTTACGCTTCTGATTCGCATATTCCGGCCACGCAACGCTGAGGGTCCATTGATCTCTGTTTCATTCAGTGCCTGCAACTCACCCGTTACAACGACTGCAATTTCAAATTGTCCCCGCTGCACTTCCGTTTCCAGGATAACCTCCTTCTCCTTACCCGAAATCCCTGAGTATATCAGTATGCCAATAACGACAGCCGTAAGAGCGATCGTTATAATTAAAGGTTTCTTTTTCACGCTGTGATAAAATTATTATTATTATTCATATTACTGTTCTTCACGAATGATCCATTGCTTTGCAGTCCGCTCCCGGCTAAACGAATAATTAACGCTTACCCGCCCCCTCTATTTTCTTCATCAAATCCCCGACCATTGCCTCTGCCTCCTCACGCGTTCCGGCCTCGGCATATACCCTGATGATAGGCTCGGTGTTCGACTTGCGCAGATGGATCCATCCATGCTCAAAATCAATCTTCAATCCGTCCACCCTGTTGATCTGCTCGCCGGCATAGCGATCCTCCAGCTTTTCCAGTAGCCCTTCAATATCTGTTCCGCTTTCAAGCGATATCTTGTTCTTCACCATTTCATACGCGGGATAGCGTTTTCGCAGGCCGCTGCATGCCTGACCCGACACCGCCAGGTGGCTCAGGAAGAGCGCAATACCCACAAGCGCATCTCTGCCATAATGAAGTGCGGGATAGATCACCCCGCCATTCCCTTCACCACCAATCATACAGTTTTCCTCCTTCATCTTGTCAACCACATTCACCTCTCCTACAGCGGATGCAAAATATGTTCCTCCATGTTTTTCAGTTACATCGCGCAGGGCACGGGTAGAGGAGAGGTTCGAACAGGTGTTTCCGGGCGTATGCCCCAGCACATAATCGGCAACAGCTACCAATGTATACTCCTCCCCGAACATCGTTCCATCTTCACAGACGATCGCCAGCCGGTCCACATCGGGATCGACAACGAACCCTACATCGGCCCCCTTCTCTTTCACCAGCATTGAAATATCCTCCAGGTGTTCCGGAAGTGGCTCCGGGTTATGGGGAAACTCGCCGTTGGGCTCACAATAAAGCTCTATCACCTCGCTCACCCCCAGCTGCATCAACAAAGGCTGCAGGATGATGCCCCCGACCGAATTTACGCAGTCGATAGCGACACGAAAACCTGCCGACCTGATCTTCTCAATATCAACCAATGGCAGATCCAATACCTTCTGTATGTGATAGTCGTTCATCCCTGTCTGCTCCGACATCTTTCCGAGCGCATCAACAGGGCTGTATTCGAATGTGCCCTCTTTTGCCAACGCAAGAATAATCTCCCCTTCAGAGGCTGATAAAAATTCCCCTTTCCCGTTCAGCAGCTTCAATGCGTTCCATTGTTTCGGATTATGACTGGCGGTAAGGATGATGCCGCCGTCAGCCTGCATTGCTGTTACAGCCATCTCAACGGTAGGTGTAGACGCAAGACCGGTAGTAAACACATCGACCCCCATTCCCATGAGTGTTCCGGTGACAAGCTGCTCCACCATCGGTCCGGAGATGCGTGCATCGCGCCCCAGAACTACTTTCAGATTACTTTTCCCCGTTGCTTTTTTCAGCCAAGCGGCATACGCAGCGGCAAATTTCACCGTGTCAACAGGAGTGAGCCCCTCTCCTGTCAATCCTCCTATGGTTCCCCTGATTCCTGAAATTGAAGTAATTAACGTCATGAGTTAAACAAAGCTTTAATTATATATGACTGCCCGGATATAAAAAGGTTTATCAGCCACAGTCTATTAAACGAAAATTTAACCTGGTTCTTATTCTGAATCAACTGTTTTTACAGGTTAACAAAGATAAAAATATAATTGGGTTATAATTTTAATCGTACCTTTGCAAATCCAAATGAACCCCTCATCATTGGAAATAGATATTTGGCTTCGCCGAGCTAAAGGTTCAGCGGTGCAAAGACACCTGCCTGCCGGCAGGCAGGAAAGGACTGTTTCAGTTTTAATATATCAGATAACTTGAATGAACCAATCACGCAATAAGGGTAAACGGGAGAAAATCTATCAAAACCGGCCAGCCGGCAGCGGTAAGCAGCAGCACAAAAGAGGCAAACCGCCTGCTGATAAAAAGAAACCGTGGGCCAGAGATCATGGGCCGGAAGGCGGAAAGGACGCTTTGAGAAAAAAGAGAACCAATGAAGCAAAACCGGAGGAGATGCGTCTGAACCGATACATCGCACATGCGGGAATCTGCTCCAGGCGGGAGGCCGATAAGCATATTCAAGCCGGGCTAATTACAGTAAACGGGAAAGTTGTGACCGAAATGGGGACGAAGATACATCCCGGTGATGATGTGCGTTACAATGGCGAGAGACTGGGTAATGAGCGGAAAGTATACCTTTTACTCAATAAACCTAAGGATTATATAACCACGCTCGACGATCCACATGCTAAAAAGACAGTGATGGAGCTGGTCGGAAAGGCCTGCAAAGAGCGGATTTACCCGGTGGGAAGGCTCGACAAAAACACAACCGGGGTATTGCTGTTTACCAACGACGGTGACCTGACGAAAAGGCTGACCCATCCATCGTTCAACAAAAAAAAGATATACCACGTTTTTTTGGATAAGAAACTGTTGCATACCGATATGCAAAAGATCGCTGCAGGCATTGAGCTCGATGACGGGCTCATACAGGCTGATGCCATCGCCTATTCGAGTGCCGACAACAAGAGGGAGGTCGGACTGGAGATCCATTCGGGAAGAAACAGGGTGGTGAGAAGGATCTTTGAACACCTGGGGTACAAGGTGACAAAGCTCGACAGGGTATATTTTGCGGGACTGACCAAGAAGAACCTGCCGCGTGGCAGGTGGAGGTTTCTGACAGAAAAAGAGGTGAAAATGTTAAAAATGAATGCTTTTGAATAAGAGTGATAAACACAGGGCAGGATTTGTCAATATCCTCGGGCGACCCAATGTGGGGAAATCCACGCTGATGAATGCCATGGTGGGAGAGAAACTCTCCATTATAACATCGAAAGCGCAGACGACGAGGCACAGGATCCTTGGAATTGTTAACGGCGATGACTTCCAGGTGGTATTTTCCGATACACCGGGGATCCTGGCACCGAACTACAAACTGCAGGAGGTGATGTTGAAAACGGCCAGGTCCGCACTTACCGACGGCGATATATTTATCTATATCACGGAGATCGGTGAGGAGCCGGGCAGAGAGGAATTCTTTATTGAAAAACTAAAAAAAAGCAAGGCCCCGGTGCTGTTACTGATCAACAAAATAGACCTGTCCGACCAGGCTACACTGGAAAAGAGCGTTGAACAATGGAATACCATTCTCCCGGGGGCAGAAATTTTTCCGGTGAGTGCACTTAAGAACTTTAATATTGACAATCTCTTTAAGAGGATCCTTGAATTGCTTCCGGAGTCGCCACCCTTCTATCCAAAGGATATGCTGACCGACAAATCGGAGCGTTTTATCGTGGGGGAGATCATCAGGGAGAAGATCCTTAACCATTATAAGCAGGAGATCCCTTACTCGGTTGAAATTGAAGTCGAGGCGTTTAAAGAGGAGCATAAACTGATCAGGATCCAGGCCGTGATTCATGTGGAGAAAGAGAGTCAGAAA
>CAYOVC010000227.1:0-5093 GCA_964407305.1 uncultured Bacteroidaceae bacterium
GTGATTTTTCCTAAAGGCCTCATTCCCCAATAAAAATCCTCGTAACCTCAACAAACGAACCTGAGGTTACCCTTATAAAATATGGTTTATTGAAACCAGGAACGGTTTTACCTGCCTGAATTACAATCGCCTGTGTCCAAACCGGACCGGTTGTAAAAACGATCCTTCCAGTTGGTGCAATAATATCAATTTTTTCTATGAATACTGAAGGATTAACGGAATGAATATACACGTTGTTATTAACAATTGTAGGGTACACTTTGAATATATTTTCATCTTCTACATATACGTTTGGTATATCCGTTCCTTCGTCGGTTTGAAAATATTTCACGGCACTATAAACACCACTGCCATATTTATTCTCGGCACGTATCCTGAGAAAATACCATGTGAATGGTCTGAGGGATACTGAGATGATGCCCGATTCCGCATCGGCTGCAAAACGTTCATAATGGTATATCTCATTAAAAAAACCGTCAGTCGACAATTCAATATACACCGAGTCTGCATCACTGTCGGTCACCCATATAATTTCTGTTTTTACACTGTTCCCTTCGGTAAGGTTACCGGGTGCGGTAATCTGTGGCCGGGTGGGGTAGCCGGTTTCAAAGACACTTACCTGGCTGTATTCTCCGGTTCCGAACTGGCTTTTTGCCCTGACTTTCCAGTAGTAGGTTCTTTTCCCTTCCAGTTGCAGATCTTCTATCGTGATTTCATCCTCACCGATCCAACCCGAATTAAACATGACCGAATTGAAGTCAGCATCCAGCGCGATCTTAACCTCATATGTCAACGATTCGTTATGAATGGATGATTCCCATTTTAATTTATCATACGATGCTGCCATGGAGAGATTAGCAGGCATCAGCAATGTCACTTCAGGAATCTCCCCGGCTGATGTTTTAAAGGTGTTGAATTCAGTGAACCTGCTTTCACCATAGGAATTCAGTCCCGAAATCCTGATATAGTACCAGGTATCTTTATTCAGGTCATCTGTTAGCTTTCCTGAACCGGTTTCCGCGTCAAACAACTCCTCCGTAATGATGGTGCTGAAGTCGCTCTGTTGTGAAACCTGTACTTTTATGGTCTCACAAGCCTGACTGGCGTTCCATTGAATCGTTGGCCTGGTGGATACATCCTGTTGCAGGTTATCCGGATTCAGAAGAAGAGGTATATCCGGATAGCCAGTTATAAAATTCCGGGCTCCGGAGTAGGGCCCCATTGCTCCATTTTTCGCTCTTACACGCCAGAAGTGCTCTTTTTCTCCTGCGAGTCCTGCATTCCCGACAATAAATGTCGTAGAATTGTCCCAATCTGACGTATATACGATGGTTGAAAACGATGCATTTGTTGATATTTGCAACTGGTAAAGCGGATCCGTAAAGTCAGATTCCCATTGGAGCAGATCAACTTGTCCGGAAACGGATTCGTTAGCTGGAGCAGTAAGTGTAACAAATGGAACACTCTCTTCGAGTGTATAGGCTGCTGATGGCGAACCCTCCTTTCCAATTGGATCGATCACCGTGATTACAATGTGTGATTCCTTTGAAATAACCAGTTTTGATAATGGCAGGGTGGTTTCAAATGTGACTGCCTGGAGGTTTTCAGGTATCGTTATAAGTTCTGTTTCCGGCAGCTCTTCTATTGTTGCATAAATGGCAAACCTGTCGTTATTGTCTGCGGAGAAATCCCATGCCAGGTAATACTCATTATGCAGTACTTCGGTCCTGATATTTACGGGAGCATCCGGTACTGCTGCACTTTTCCAGGTCATCTCCGGAATTATTGCCGGATGGGTGAACTTATTCTGTGTGAGATAGTCTTTTAGTCCGCTGACCCTTCTTATATCCTTGGCACTAAAAAAAACACTACCCAGTGCATTTTGGTCGTTATTGGCCCTGATAAGGTCGATCTGGACCCCAATCTGGCCCAGTGTCCATTCTGCTACAGGATCACCGGTTCCTTTCAGTAATGATTCTTCCATGGAGGAGAGGTATGATTTTTCGTCTGACGGAACCAGGTCGAAATAATACTTTGATTCATGAAGGAACGGTTCTGTTTCAATGAATTTTTTTGTACCAGGGTTTGCAGAGAGCCTGTACGTTCCCATACCGGGATAAAGATGCCGGCCGTAATTGTCACATGAATCGGCCCACCAGTTGATCAGTGTTTCAAAATCCTGTGCACCTCCTGTTGGCCAGTAGAGCTGTGGTGTCAGGTAATCCACAGTTGCATCCTTGAGCCATGCCAGCGGATCGCAATAGATCGTGGAGTAGGCATCAAATCCGATAATACCCTGGGGAATGCCATTTTTGTATATTCCAAACGGACTTACGCCAAACCGCACATTCGGATTGGTTTCCTGTATAGCTGTATAAACTGTATCCACCATCCTGTTCACATTGCTCCTTCTCCAGTCTCCCAATGACAAACCACTTCCATAGGCAGCATATTCTTCAGCATCCAGTGCCGCGGGAGTGCCATCGTATGAATAGAAATAATCATCAAAATGCACACCATCTATATTATAATTGGAGACAATATCTCTGACGATTTTCCCAATATAGGACATTACTTCCGGCCGACCCGGATTGAGGATTTTTCTTCCTGACTCATACTCGATTGCCCATTCGGGATGTTTAATATATATATGGTCAGGGTGATAATAGTTACCGCCATCATTGCTCGATGCGTTTATCCTGTAAGGGTTCAGCCATACGTGAACCTCGATTCCTCTTTTGTGCCCCTCTTCAACAGCAAATTGCAGTGGGTCATAGCCAGGATCGGTTCCCTGGGCCCAGGTAAGGTATCGTGACCAGGGTTCATAGGCTGACTGGTACAGCGCATCACATTCTGGTCTGACCTGCAAAAAAATTGCATTCAAATTCGTCTGGCGGAACTCTTCAAGCATGTTAACCAGGTCTGTTTTTTGAGCAGCAGCATTGTTCCTGTGTTCATATTTTGGCCAGTCAATATTTGCCACTGAAGCGATCCATGTGCTTCTAAGTTCATGTTTGGGCTCATTTTGCGCCATTAAAAGCAGGGGAAAGAGGATATATAAAGATATAAAAGCAACTCGGTACTTCATTTATAATTAATTTAAATCATTATATGTCAATTTATTAAATTCATTCAGTTCGGTTCAGATACTCGGCTCTTTATGCTGCATGTTTTTCCTCATACTGTTCAGAATTTGTTTCAACTTCTTCTTACTCTCTTCCGTGCACACTTCATCTACCATTCGCTTTTTTTATGCAGACTTTATCTTCACCTCACTATATTCTGTGTATACTTCATCTCCGCACACTGTGCTGAGCATATTTCATGATCACTTCCAGATGTTGTTGGTCATATGCAATACCCCGACTAGCGATAGTCTATCTCTCCAAACTGCCTGCTCCACCACACCTGCTGGTAGTACGAGTCTCCGCCCTGATTATCAACAGCATCCTTGTAATTGCTGTAGTTCAAATCGACCTCATCGTCAGGGTAGGGGAGTCTTCCCGGGAGATAACTCCTTGGCACATTGACCCATTCAGCCTTAATAACCCGTACTCCATCAAGTTCCAGATCCCATTTTTTCAGTTGCGGGAAGCCGGTTCTTCGGTATTCTGCAAAAGCCTCCCAGCCATTAAGGAAGAGGGCCACCCATTTTTGCGTGATGATCTGCTCCAGTGTATTGTTAAAGGCACCACCATTGTAAATAAAATCATCGATAACGGTCGTATCCAACGGGTAATGTTTGAGAGCATTTCTTATCCCCTCGTTATACCAAAACTCAGCACCCTCGGTGGACCATCCCCTGAATGCGGCTTCTGCGCGAAGAAAACATACTTCTGCAAAGGTGAGCAGAGGATTGGTATATACCGGATCATCATAAAAGTAGGGGCCGATATAGGAGGTGCTTGAGACACCCATTCCCATAGCCTGGTTCTCCTTTAGTGTTGCGTTCATCAGGTTGGGAACGCCTTTGATGGTTGTGTTATCAATTTCAATGGGTTGGGCAAAGAGCTCCAGTCTCGGATCACCGGTCTCCTGCAGTTGTCTGACCATCAGTTCGCTGATTTTTGGCACGCTGGTACCAGTGAGATCCGGACTGCTTGGGTTTTTTGATCCGATGTTCATCTCATAATAGGGGTTCCACCAGTCCTGTGACTCAATATAGCTAAAGAGGGCACCCTGGTCATTTGAGGAGATCAGGTTATTGTCGGCAATGACCTCATTAACAACCTCCTGGTTTCCACTCCGAACAGCCAAACGCAGCCGCAGTGAATTGGCAAACCTGATCCACAGATCGGTTTTTCCGTTAAAGAGCATATCGTTCGTAAAGAATGGTTTATCAGGATCAAATGACCCGGCGGCCTCTTCCAAAATATTTAAAAGCTCTTCATAGATTGATTCCTGTGAATCATAACCAGGCGATTGAGATTCAGCGGTGTAGTCATCCAGGATTTTCCATGCATCAAAGTATGGAACGTCTCCCCAAAGATCGGTCACCCGGTGCATGTTATATACTTTCCAGATGCGTGCAGCCTGGTATTTATTAATGCTTTCAGGATCATCTTCAAGCATCCTTTCAAGTATAGTGCAGTTCAGTAAAAGGTCTGTATAAAAATAGCTCCAGAGGTTTTGAATCCGGTACTGATCAAACAACGTGTAGGGGGGCATGGTGGAATTACCCCAAACGGCCGCTGTATGCATGATCCATTTTTGTACATAGGTAATATTGTATGTTGAATAGATACGCCCCTGGCCAGATCCGGCATACTCTCCGGCACCCTCTTTAATCACATAGTTGAAGATATAATCAACATCACTCGTGGCCGGATAGTTTGGATTCTTGTTGATATCTTCAAAGTTTTTCGTACATGCAGTGATCACGAGTAGTAGTATTACAGATAATATTGCAAGTGTTGTTTTCATGGTCTTTGAATGGTTAAAAAGATACTTTTATGTTGAATCCTACTGATCGGGTTGTTGGCATGGCAGCGTACTCTTGTCCAAGTCCGTTATTGTTTGATGTAAAGGATGATTCAGGGTCAATGTTAGATCGGAAGAGCGTCGTGTAGGGAAAGAGTGTAGATCTCGGTGGT
>CAYOVC010000228.1:0-5093 GCA_964407305.1 uncultured Bacteroidaceae bacterium
GGCAACACCAGGAGGTAATGTAAGGGTATCTATCAATGATTTTACCAATACTGTGAAAGCCCGGCCCGATTCATCATGGAAGGTTATACTACCTGCCATGGAAGCAGGAGGCCCTGTTTCTTTGAAAATAGAAGGCAAAGATTCGATAGTCATAACAGATGTACTTGTGGGGGAGGTATGGTTGGCATCAGGACAGTCAAACATGGAATACTCCATGGGATCCCTTAAGGGATTTTACAAAGAAGAGATTCTTGGGAGTAAGAATGACAATATAAGGTTTTTCACCGTGGGTAAAGCTAGTTCTGCTAAATTAGAAGATGATGTTGAGGCCAAAGGATGGAAATCGGCAAATAGTGAAAATATATTGGAATTTTCAGCAGTGGCTTATTTTTTCGCGAAGCAGCTTTACCAGGAACATGAAGTGCCGGTGGGGATTGTCAATAGCAGCTATGGAGGTACCGCGGTAGAACGATGGATAAGTGAAAACGGGTTGAAAAGTTTCCCCATTTACGATAGCATACTCTACAAAATTAAAAACACAGTTGAAACAGCAGAATCTGTAAAGGATAGACAAAAACAATGGTCGGTTGATATATTGAATGAATTTGATTACAGGAAAATTAACAGCGATAATTGGAAAAAAATTGTTGCGCCTGAGACATTTGAAGCCCGTGCTTATCCTGATGCAGATGGGCTGTTTTGGTTAAAAAAGACAGTTGATTTACCCGAGGGATTTGAGAGTGATACTGTTTATATTCATTTAGGCACTATTGACGATGTTGATGCAACTTTTGTAAACGGCCATTTTGTCGGGAATGGCACCTGGTGGGATCAATTGAGGATATATATGGTTGAGGGGCAAAATCTAAAATCGGGGAAAAATGAAATTGCCATTGCTGTTGCAGATTTTGCAAGTAATGGTGGGTTTGGTGGGGAACCTCACCAGATGAAAATGGTTTTTACCGGGGATACCATATCTTTAACAGGCGAATGGGAATGTACCTTTGTTACAGCAAATGGTGGTTTTCCCGGCTTCCCCTTCAGTCTGAACATGTCTGTCCCCGCCGGGTTGTTCAACGGAATGATTCACCCTGTTTTAGGGTATGGCATGAAAGGTGTAATATGGTACCAGGGGGAAGCGAATACGAGTACTCCCAGTAGGGCTGAAGAATACGCGCGTTTATTTCCGGCAATGATAGACGATTGGCGGGAGAAAAAAGGAAATCATGATTGGCCTTTCCTATTTGTACAATTGGCAAATTATAATCCCAGACAGAATCATCCATCGGAAAGCAACTGGGCAATCCTGCGTGAATCTCAATTAAAAACACTATCTGTTGATAATACTGCCATGGTTGTAACCATTGATATTGGCGAGGCTAATGATATTCATCCAAAAAATAAGAAAGAGGTGGGCAACAGGTTGTTTTTAGCAGCTGAAAAAATAGCTTATGGCAAAGATCTTATTTATTCAGGCCCTGTTTTTGATTCTCTTGCAATAGAGAATCATGAAGTGAAGCTTTATTTCACGCGGGTAGGTAGTGGTTTGGCAACAATTGACAAGAAAACCCCGGAAGGATTTGCCATTGCTGGTTCTGATTCTGTTTTTTATTGGGCCGACAATACTTCTTTCCTTAATAGCAACTCGGTAATAATATCTTCTTCAAAAGTAGCTGATCCCATGTTTGTCAGGTACGCCTGGGCAGACAACCCGGCATGTAACCTTTGTAATAAAGAAGGTTTGCCAGCTTCCCCTTTCAGGACAGATGATTTTTAAACTATGACTTGTTGAATGGCTTTTGGTAGTTTTTAATTCATGGATCATGTGAATTCATATGATGGTTACCTGAAAATGGTTTGAACCAATAGTTATAATAATAGAATCATTAAGACTAATCAAATATCAGGCGAATTAGTTTCTTTGAGAACAAATCGTTTACACCATGCTCCATGGAGTAAAAAAGTTTTATTTATGCCGACCTGCGGGTTCACCTGAGCTAAAAGGGTACTTCTGGTTTTGGGAAGTATGATTTAAAGCGCCAGGCATGTCTGCTGATTATGTTGCATTAAATATATTATTATGGTCTGTTCTGGCTTTATGAATTGTCGCTCTATGTCTACGACTGCTGCTTTGCTGGCATCTTTACTTCTTCCTGCATGTACCGGAAAAAAAGATAACGCAACGAAAGATCAGCGTCCTAACATCATTTTTATCATGTGCGATGATCATGCCCAACAAGCGATTAGCGCCTATGGTTCCTCACTCATTGAAACACCAAACATTGATAGAATTGGAAAAGAGGGAATTATTTTTTCGAATAGTTTTGTAGCTAATTCCATATGCGCTCCAAGCCGTGCGGTGATGCTCACGGGAAAACACAGTCATTTAAACGGGATGCGCGATAATCTTGATGAATTTGACGGTAGTCAGGTTACATTTCCCAAACTATTGCAAAAGGCTGGTTATTACACCGCCATGGTTGGAAAATGGCATTTAAAAACATTACCAACAGGTTTCAGTTACTGGAATATTCTGGATGACCAGGGTGATTATTATAACCCTGATTTGATTGAAATGGGAAATACATCGCGCCACACAGGGTATGTTACTGATATCATAACTGAGCTTGCAATACAAACCATTGAAAACCGCAATAAAGAACAACCCTTTTGCCTGATTTATAATCATAAAGCGCCACACCGAAGCTGGATGCCCGATACTACAGATCTATATTTATTTGAAGATAAAGAATTTCCTTTGCCGCACAATTTTTTTGATAATTACGATGGCAGAAAGGCTGCCGGGGAAGCTGATATGCGAATTAAAGACATGTTTTATACCTGGGATATGAAATTACAGCCGGGTCAATACGAACAGGAATCGGAAAAAGGTGGCTCCGGACCAAGGGATTTTGATTATATCGAGGAATTTGCAGAAGCATGGCTAAGCCGAATGACCCCGGAACAGCGAGAGGCATGGGATGAATATTATCTCCCGCGTAATAACGTGTTTACCGAATTAGGACTTGAAGGAAAGGAACTGACGAAATGGATGTATCAAAGATATATCTCTGATTACCTGAAATGCGTGGTCTCAATTGACAGAAACACCGGGAAGTTATTAGATTATCTGGAAGATCATGAACTACTTGAAAATACAATGATTGTGTACACCTCTGATCAGGGATTTTATCTTGGGGAACATGGCTGGTATGACAAACGTTTCATGTATGAAGAATCGTTTAGAACCCCGCTGATGATAAGATACCCGACGGAGATAAGGGCAGGATCTGTTTCTGAACAATTGGTGCAAAATATTGATTATGCCCCTACTCTACTGGATATAGCCGGCACTGAAATACCTGAAGAAATTCAGGGTGTATCGCTAAAGCCTCTATGGTCTGAACATTTGTCAAATGATTGGCGGGAAGCCCTATATTATCATTATTACGAATACCCTCATGGTTGGCATTTTGTTCATAAGCATGATGGAATCCGCACAAACAGGTATAAATTGATTCATTTCTACGAGATGGGTGAGTTTGAATTGTATGACCTTAAAAATGATCCCTACGAAATGAATAACCTATATGGCACCAGCGCAAACAGAGGAATTCAGGATTCTTTGAAAATTGAACTTGAGACTTTAAGGGAATTGTATAGTGTCAGTGATAATATAATTGAGTGAGTTTTAAAAATATACATTAAATAATAAAGTAATGAAAAAAAATGTTTCTGGTTTTACGTTTTTACGGACCCTGGCTGTGCTGGTCCTAATCATCACCTTTGCAACCAACTGCACCCAAGAACAGGGCACAACCTTTTATGTAGCGCCAAGCGGGAGCGATGAAAATCCAGGTACACTTGACAAACCCTTCGCTACTATTGAAGCAGCCAGGGATGCAGTCAGGGAACTAAAGCAATCGAATGAAGAATACAAAACGCCTGTCACGGTTTACCTTATGGAAGGCAACTATTCTGTATCATCCACCATCGAATTCGGTGAAAAAGACGGAGGAACGAGTGATGCGCCAATTACCTATACAAGTTATAAAAATGGAAAAGTAAGTATAAATGGTGGCATTGCTATAGATCCCAAAGAATTCGAACTGGTGACTGATAATGCTGTACTGGACATTCTAATCGATGAGAAGGCAAAAGGTAGTTTGCTGCAAATTGACCTGAAAGAAAAGGGGATCACGGAATACGGATCATTTAAACAACATGGTTTTTCAATAGCAATTTTGCCTGCACCTATGGAGTTGTTTGTAAACACTGCCCCCCAGGTTGTTGCCCGTTACCCAAATGAAGGCAAAGTACCGGTTTCTGAAGTTTATAGAGAAAGCTCCAGGGCTATAGATGAAGATTTTTCTGCTGTACCGGGAATTATCGGGTATGATTACGACCGTCCACATTTATGGAATTCACCAGAGAAAATCTGGTTATGGGGTTATTTTATGGCAGGATTTGCAGACGATAACCTAGGCATAGAAAAAATCGATACAGTTAACAAAAAAATTCATCTCAAACACGCCCATATGTTCGGGATGGTTAAAACCGATACCACGAAAGAATGGGGTGCTAAAATTGTTGGATACTACGCTTACAATATTCTTGAGGAGCTTGACATGCCCGGTGAATATTACATTGATACCGATAAAGGAATCCTCTATTATTATCCGGTTGAAGACTTTGAAAATGCCAATGTCACCTTATCCTACCTGGAAGAACCATTAATTGCCATAGAAAACACCTCCAATTTACTATTCGAAAATATGGATATTGAATACGGAAAAGGAATAGGAGTATATATTGAGGCCGGTGAGAATGTAAAATTCACGGGTTGCAACATCCGGAATTTCGGTACTGTTGGCGCCATGCTCGGGAAAGGTGTTTCAGGTGCCGATTTTCCAATACATGAATTTACCGGAATCTTAAAATCCCGAACCGTTGGAAACCTAAAGGCCCATCATTACGGGAACAGCGATTTTGAAAACAACGCCGGGAAAAACCATGGCTTTCAAAGTTGTAACTTTTACCATTTAGGTACCGGTGCCATCGTATTAAGCGGTGGAAACAGAAAAACCCTTGAA
>CAYOVC010000229.1:0-3697 GCA_964407305.1 uncultured Bacteroidaceae bacterium
GGTGGCGAACTGGAGGGCAGGGGAGAGGCTTTTGACGGTATGCAACATGCAATTCTTATTGCGATCCTCTCCATCTTCGCAGTGCTTGTTTTCCAGTTCAGGTCATTCAGACAACCGCTCATCATCTTCCTGGCGATCCCCTTTGCGGCTATAGGCATGATATGGGCCCTTTATATAACCGGCTACTCCTTCTCATTTACCGCCTTTGTCGGATTTACAAGCCTGGTGGGGATCGTGGTGAACAATTCGATTATACTGGTCGACTATACCAATAAGCTGCGTGCATCCGGAAAAACGCTGGAGGAGGCAATCCAGGTGGCCGCAGAAACCCGGCTCACCCCCATTATTCTTACTGCATTTACCACGATAGGGGGGTTATTGCCACTTACCCTTCGGGGGGGAACACTATGGGCCCCCATGGGGTGGACCATTATCGGGGGATTGCTGGTCTCAACGCTACTGTCACTGATCGTCGTTCCGGTCTTTTACAAAATACTGGAAAAAAACCGGTAATGGTTCATTCCTTACCGGTATATTATTCTCTCCTTCAACCTCCCCTCTGCAAGCATCAAAGCAATTTCACCCGTCATGGCATGTGATTCGGACAGTGCAAGTTGAAGAAATGGTAGAATTTGTAAATTATCCTTTCGTCTTGATGGTACAGCCAATTGCTTTGACCTGTTCCGGATTTACTTTTGATCCGGTTACCAGTGCACGGATTGCCTGATCCACATAACGCTCCGAAACAGACTTTGCATCCATCGCATTGTCATCGATCGCTCCGATATAGGCCACCTTGAACTTTCCTTTCTCATTTTTCAGCAAAAACACATGGGGTGTGCGGGTTGCACCGTAAGCTTTGTAGATCTCCTGTGTTTCATCCTTCAGATAAGGAAAGGTAAATCCCTTCTCTTTCGACCGCTGCTTCATCTTCTCGAAAGTATCGTCGGGCGATAACTCTTCATCGTTTGGATTGATCGCCACAACAGGGTAGCCGGCGGATGCATAATTTTTATGCAGCGCAATGATGCGGTCCTCATAAGCTACGGAGAATGGACAGGGATTGCATGTGAAGATCAAAATCACTCCTTGTTGATCCTTGTAATCAGAGAGGCTTACCATCTTGGAGTCCACGTTTTTAAGGGTAAATGGAACTGCATTGTCTCCCGGCTTCAATTGAGCTGAAAGTAACAGGGAGCATCCCAAAAGAACGGTCGTGAATAAAACTAATTTTTTCATGGTTAAAATTTTTTAAGATGTATTCAATGAATTCGTTTATATACTCACAGATTAATGGCGGTTTGGACCATTTCGAATAACTCCTCTCGTGATAACTCCCGGCCGGTAAAAGACCTGTAGCCGTCACGAAATATTAAGGTGGCTGGGATCGCACCGGACCAGCTACCGTCAACATCGGGTATCCAACTGTTGTAGTCCATCGTTGTCATGTTCAGTACCTCTGAGGTAAGCTCCTTCTCTTTCATGAACGGAACAACCCTCCGCTCCACCTGGCTGGGAAAGTCGAGGTTCACCAGTATCACTTTCAGCAGGCTGTCTGCATAGGTTCTGTGCAACGCTTCAAAATATGCGATTTCTGCCACACAGGGTGAGCACCAGGTGGCCCAGAAATTGATGACATAGGTTGTATCATTATGCCGGCTAAGAATCTCCTGAAGATGCTCCTTATCAATGCTTCGAATCTCTTGTCCCACTATTGGTGTCAGGGTCAAAACAAGGAGAAGGGTTAAAAAAATCTTTCTGACGGATATCCAATTCATATTTTGTCCGGCGTTTTTACTGAATGATGTTTTTACCAACTTTGAAACTGATCCACCAATACTAAACAACTGTTTTATCTTTTTTGTTTAATGAGAGCAAGATAAGAAAGTTTATGCATTGTTTTTTAAACAATAGTACCGATGAATTTGTAATTAAAGTGAGAGAAAGATTTTTGATTCAGAGAAATTTTGAACCGTTAAATTTTATAATTATGGCATTTACACTAGAAACAGGACAGAAGGCACCCGACTTTAGCCTTCCGGCAACAGATGGAAAGGTCTATTCACTCAGCAGTTTTGATGATTCAAAATACCTGGTGATTTTTTTTACCTGCAATCACTGTCCCTATGTTATCGGCTCTGACGAAGTTACGAGAACCACAGCTGAGAAATTTTCCCCGAAGGATGTCAGATTCGTTGGCATCAATTCCAATAGTAAAAACACCTATCCCGAGGATGATTTTGAGCACATGGTGGCCCGCATGAAGGAACACAAGTTTCCATGGGTCTACCTGTACGACGAGCCCCAGGAGGTTGCGCAGGCATACGGGGCCTTGCGGACACCCCATTTTTATGTGTTTGACGAGGACCGTAAACTGGTCTATACAGGCAGGGCGGTCGATAATCCCCGCGATGCATCAAAGATCACCGTAAACGAACTTGATACGGTACTGGATGAGCTTACATCCGGTAAAAAGCCTTCCATCAGCAAAACCAACCCGATTGGGTGCAATGTAAAGTGGGAAGGCAAGGATAAGCATTGGATGCCGGCTGAGGCGTGTGACCTGGTTTAACTTTGGTACACCATATACTCCTCTTTTAGTTTCTTCTTGGCCAGGTGAATGCGGCTTTTTACTGTCCCGATCGGTACACCGGTCATGTGGGCGATCTCCCTGTATGCATATCCTGAGAGAAACAGTTTTAAAGGCTGGGCATAAAGGGAAGGCAGGGAGCGTATCTTTTCCCTGAGTTCCCTGCGTTCAAAAACCCTGTCGGGATGATCATATTCCGGCATCATGGCTGTAGAAACCTGCATTTCCTGGTCGGCCCTGTTGGCCCTGATGTTACGGTGGTGTCCGCTCCTGAGGGTGTTGATGTACGTATTCCTGAGAATCGTATAGAGCCAGGCGTTTTTATGTTCATCGTATTTGAGGCGTGACATGTTCTTCAGAGCCTTGTAGCTGGTCTCCTGGACCAGGTCCTGTGCATCTTCCCTGTCTTCAGTGAGTTGAAGGGCATAATAATAGAGCTGATCGTGAGCCTGAATCAGACTACCAGTAAAACGCTCTCTTTTTTTTGAGCTGATCGTTGTTTCCATATCCCAGGTAATTGTTGGTTTGGCAGCATTTTAACCCGCCTGTTGCCTCTAAGGTACAAAATAAATAAAAGCAATTCAAGTATCTGGAGTGCGAATTTAATCCAAAGTATAAGGTTATCAGCAATATACTGCAGGAGAACCAGACAGCCACATGCCCCTATGGAGGCGCTTTAATTAATTTTTTTTTTAACAACGTACAGAAAATTTGAATAATCACGAATATTTTTAGAAATTTAGAGGTTTAATTGGAATTTCTATTAACCTTAAAAAGATAAACAATGAAAAAAATTACAAAACTGTTTACTGTCTTAGGATTCGTCATGTTCTCGGTTATTGTTATAGCTTCTTGCAACACAGGTGCTAAATCTGATAGTGACGCGTCCAAGAAGAGATCAGATGATGCAACGGAAGAGGCTATTGCCCCAAACACCCTTTCGGAAAAGGAAGCTGAACAAGGCTTTTTCCTGTTGTTCGACGGTGAGAATACCGATGGATGGCGCGGCTATCTGGAAGATCATTTTCCTGCTGCCTGGATAATTGAGGATGGTGCATTGAAATGCATGGGATCGGGTAGGGGCGAAGCCGGTGCAGAAGATGGAGG
>CAYOVC010000229.1:3797-5081 GCA_964407305.1 uncultured Bacteroidaceae bacterium
GTGCACAAGCAGAATGGAGCCAATGTACTTGAGTATCACCTCTGGACTCCCGAATGGGAAGAGCTGGTAGCCGGTTCAAAATTTCCTGAGCTAAATGAAGATTGGGCCGATGTTGCGAAGAAGGGATATATCGGTCTGCAGGACCATGGTGATGATGTATGGTTCCGCAGCATTAAGATCAGGGAGTTGTAAACAATGTTGCGTATGATTATAGAGGGGGCAGTTTCGAAAGGATCTGCCTCTTTTTTTCGGGTTTATTGATCATCGGACCTCGTTTTTTGATAGCTTTCAATATTTTGTGCAATTTTTTGGATCAACAGTTCCCTGGCCTCTTTGGAGGCCCAGCCCATGTGGGGTGTGATAATCAGCTTCTCTTTATCGTATAGTTTCAACAGCGGGTTGTCGGGCTGGATCGGTTCATGTTCGTGCACATCAAGTCCCACACCACCGAGGATATTGTCGTTCAGGGCCCTGGCCAGATCGGTCTCGTTGACGATACCTCCCCGTCCGAGATTCAAAAGGATAGCACAGGGACGCATCAATTTCATCTTTTCATAGGTAATCAGTCCCCTGGTATTTTCATTTAAGGGTGCATGAATTGATACCACATCCGAATTTTTTAACAGGTCATCCAGTTCAAACCGCTTATAATTGATATTATTGTTTCTTCCTGTGGTTGAATAGAAGACCACCTCCATTCCAAATGCTTCAGCAATACGCGCCACCTGTCGTCCAATGGTGCCCAGTCCGATGATTCCGATTCTTTTTCCCCTTAGTTCCCAGAATGGTTCAGCATGGTGGGTGAATGAGTCACTTTTAGCATAGGCACCGCTTTTAACATAGTTATCGTAATAAAATGGTCGGTTGACCAGGTGAAGCAGCATGGTAAAGGTCAGCTGTGCCACAGAGTCTGTGGAATAGTTCAACACGTTTTTAACCTGGATCCCTTTTTTTGTTGCATGATCAAGATCAATATTGTTCATGCCGGTTGCTGCAATGCAGATTAACCTGAGATCGGGCAGCTGATCCATTGCAGCGGCATTGATCTCCACTTTATTTGTAATAACAATCTCTTTCCCCATACAGCGTTCCACCACCTGTTCAGGCAGGGTTTTTTCGAAGAGATCGATCTTGCCACGTTTTTTAAAAAGTTTGAGACTGTCTACCGTACCCACTGTGGATACATCCAGGAATACCATTTCATCCATCATACCACATTCATTTCGATTGCTGTTTTAACGATATTTTCTTGCTGCTAAAACACTTGAAATGCCTTTTGGTTCG
>CAYOVC010000230.1:0-5066 GCA_964407305.1 uncultured Bacteroidaceae bacterium
ACTTGGAGATCTTGATGATATATAGGCGCGGTATATTGCGATGCAGCGGCATGGCGGCAAAGATAATGATTTGCATGGCAGGTGTTGTAGAATAGATTTTAAATACAGCCACAGATCGTATCTTTACGTTCAAAACAGATAGGTCTATGGGCTCCACGATGATTGAAAAGATCCTGGCTGCGCATTCCAACCAGGACCGGGTGCAACCAGGTGATATTGTTGATGTGACGATCGATGCCCGTGTGGCACGCGATTTCGGGGGAGCAAATGTGGTGAAGAACATCACGGATCACGGTCTCTCCCTGGATGATCCGGCGAAAACATTTTTCACATTCGACTGCAACCCCACCGGATCCGACCAGAAGTATGCCGCGAACCAGCAGAAGTGCAGGGTATTTGCCCGCGAGCACGGTATCAGAGTATACGACATCAACAGGGGCATCGGTACCCACATCCTGATCGAGGAGGGGTTGGCCCGGCCCGGAACAACAGCGGTCTCGACCGATTCACATGCCAATATTATCGGTGCTGTCGGCGCCTTTGGTCAGGGCATGGGCGATAAAGATATTGCAGCGGCCTGGAGCAATGGAAAAACCTGGTTCAAAACACCTTCATCCGCTAAAATTGTTTTCACGGGGGATCGCCCTTCAGCCGTCACTGCCAAGGATATCGTACTGAACCTGCTTGCACGGTACGGTTCAAATTCGCTGCTCGGCTACTCCATCGAACTGTACGGCGATGCAATTGAGCGGCTCAAGCTGGATGAGCGGATCACCATCTCCTCGATGGCGACGGAGCTGGGAGCGATCATCATTTTTATACCCCCCAATGCTGAAGTTGTAAGGTACTGCGAATCGCGTTCCAGGCAGAAGATCGAGCCGGTGCTTGCCGACGAGGACGCATCGTACGACCTGGTGGAGGAGGTGGATATATCCTCCTTCAGGAAGCTGGTCAGCCTGCCGGGTAAGCCGCACGATACCGCTGTGGTACCGGAAGAGAAGGTCTGGATCGATTCGGCCTTCATAGGCAGCTGTACCAACGGCCGGATGAGGGATATGGAAGCGGTTGCATGTGTTCTGAAAGGGCGGAAAGTTGCGCCTGGCGTAGTCCTGAAGATCGTTCCGGCAACCGATACCATCTGGTTGCAGGCACTTGAGTCCGGACTGCTGGAGGATATGAAGGAGGCCGGTGCGCTGATCTCCAATGCCGGTTGTGCAGGGTGCGCAGCCGGACAGGTTGGGCAGAACGGACCGGGAGAGGTGACGATCAGTACCGGTAACAGGAACTTCCCGGGCAAGCAGGGCCAGGGTGAAGTCTACCTGGCATCGCCCGATGTGGTGGCAGCTTCGGCAGTGGCCGGGTATATTACAACACCCGACAGGATTCCTGAGATAGTGCCGGAACGGCCCGCGCCAGTGATAGGGAAAAGAGAGATTACTGAAAAGGAGAAACAACCGCCGCCCGGGAAACCCGTTAAGGTGACCGGCAGGGTGTGGGTGATTCCTGAGGATGATATCGACACCGATATGATCTTCCATAACCGCCACCTGGCCATTACGGAGCTTGCTGAAATGGGCGCACATACTTTTGGTAACCTGAAAGGCTACGAGCATTTTGCGGCGGAGGCCGGGCCGGGCGATATTGTGATCGCAGGAAAGAACTTCGGTTCGGGCAGCTCGAGACAGCAGGCGGTAGACTGCTTTAAGGCGCTGGGCATCGCGGCGGTGATCGCCCGATCCTTCGGTGCGATCTATGAGCGCAATGCCTTCAACTCCGCGTTCCCGATTGTGGTGGGTCAAGATCTATTTGATCATGGCATTAAAACGGGAGATGAAATAGGGATCAACTTCGAAAAAGGTATTGTAACTTTGCTCCCCGGGGGGAAAGAGATACGGGTTACGCCATTTTCAGAGGTACAGATGGAGATATACAAGAATAACGGACTCTTTTAAAAACCAATGTTATGCGATTGATTATTCCAGACAACTACAAGCCAATTCTTGGGCTGAAGCAGACTGAGACAGCACTGAAACTGATGAAAGAGCACTTTGAAATTGGGCTCTCCTCAGAGTTAAGACTGCGAAGGGTTACAGCACCATTGTTCGTACTCAGCTCTACAGGACTGAACGACAACCTCAGGGGAGTCGAGGAGCCTGTTGAATTTAAGATCAAGGATATGCGTAACCAGGAGGCGGAGGTGGTGCAGTCGCTCGCTAAATGGAAAAGGATGATGCTGCGCGACTACGATATTGAACTCGGCAACGGGATCTATACCGATATGAACGCTCTCAGGCCCGACGAGGAACTGGATAACCTGCACAGTGTGTATGTGGACCAGTGGGACTGGGAGCGGGTGATCAGCCGGGAAAACAGAAATATCGAAACACTGAAGCGTGCTGCGCGACAAATTTATGCGACGATCAGGCGGACAGAGTATTATCTCTTTACACTCTATCCGAAAATAAGGCCGGTGCTGCCGGAGGAACTCACCTTTATCCACGCCGAGGAGCTTTATGAGATGTATCCCGATCTGACTCCCAGGGAGCGGGAGGACAAGATTACGGAAAAGCATGGTGCAGTGTTCCTGATCGGGATCGGTGCCGACCTGCCGGATGGAAAGCCGCACGACCGGAGGGCACCGGATTATGATGACTGGACCACGGAGACGGAGAAAGGTTTCAAAGGACTCAACGGGGATATCATCGTCTGGAACGACGTTCTGAAGGTTGCATGCGAACTTACCTCCATGGGTATCCGGGTAGACCGCGATGAACTTGTACACCAGTTAGAGATCACGGGCGATCAGGAGAGGCTGGAGCTTCTGTTCCACCGCAGACTGATGGATGGCGAGCTGCCGTCAGCTATCGGTGGTGGTATCGGACAATCACGCACTGCCATGGTCTATCTACGGAAGGCACACATCGGCGAGATACAATCTGCCATCTGGCCCGGGGAGATGGTCGACCACTGTAGGAAGTGCGGTATCAGACTGATTTAAAAAGATCTATTATGCCAACTTTTGTAGAGAAGATGCTCGGTGCACCTGCCGGTTCCATCGTGTTCCGGAAACCCGATATTGTATTAACACACGACAATACCGTCAGCATTGAGAAGACCTTTAGGAAGATGGGGGGAGAGAAAGTCTTCGATCCCGGTCAGCTCATGGTTGTACTCGATCACAATGCACCACCCACCACTGCTGCTGTTGCAACGGATTACCAACGCATACGGGAGTTTGTTGCTTCACAGGGGGTGCAGAACTTTTACGACGCCGGTGAAGGGATCTGTCACCAGCTAATGGCCAACCATGCCCGTCCGGGCATGCTGATCGTTGGGAGCGACAGTCACACCTGTACCGCAGGAGCTTTCAATGCCCTGGCAGCGGGCATCGACCGCACTGAGGCAGCAGGGATATGGAAGAAGGGCGAGACCTGGTTCAGGGTTCCGGAATCGTTGAAGATCACCCTCACCGGTGTTCTGCCAAAAGGTGTCTATGCAAAGGATCTTTCACTGTGGATCATCGGACTCCTCGGTTCCGACGGTGCCAACTACCAGTCGATCGAGTTTCATGGCGATGGAATAGGAACACTTACTATTGCCGATAGGATGACCCTCGCCAACCTGGCATCAGAGATGGGTGCAAAAAATGCGGTGTTTCCGGCCGATAAGGTGCTTGAAATTTGCCTGGGAGAGGAAATTGAGGGTTTCTGGGCAGATCAGGATGCGGTCTATGCACGGGAGATAACAATTGATCTGCAGGAGTTATATCCGCTGCTGGCGGCCCCGCACCATGTGGACAATATCATTTCATTGGCTGAGGTAGCCGGGGAGCGGATGGACCAGGGACTGATTGGTACCTGCACGAACGGGCGTCTTGAGGATCTGCGGGAGGCTGCCCGGGTGCTTAAAGGGAATAAGGTGAAAGAGGGATTTCAGTTGCTGGTGGTACCGGCATCACGGGCCATCTATCTGCAGGCGATCGGGGAGGGGCTCATCACCACTTTTTTGGAGGCAGGTGCCAATGTTCTCAGCGCATCGTGTGGTCCCTGCCTGGGAACGGGTCAGGGAATTCCCGCCGACGGTATGAAGGTGATCTCTACGGCCAACCGGAATTTCATGGGCCGGATGGGAAACAAGAATGCGTCGATCTACCTGGGATCACCGGCCGCTGTGGCGCTGACGGCGATTCATGGGAAGATAACCGATCCGCGACCCGCCAACGGCTCTGAGAAGTACCCGTTTAACAGGCAGCAGTCGGTTACGGTAACCATTCCCGAAGGTGAGAACAGGAAAAACAGGAATGTATGGGATTACAGCGATGCCGATAACCTGAATACCGACCAGATGTTTGCCGGTCACCTGACCTATAAAATCCTTAGTTCCGATCTGGAAGGGATCATGCAGCACCTGTTTGAGGATTTCGATCCCGCTTTTGCCGGAAAGGTGGAGTCTGGTGACATCATGCTTGCCGGGGAAAACTTCGGATGCGGCAGCTCGCGGGAACATCCTGCGGTAGGATTGGCGCATGCTGGGGTGGCAGCCGTGATCGTCAAGTCGGTGAACAGGATCTTTTTCCGGGCAGCGATCAACCAGGGATTAACACTGGTTGTGCTTCCGGAAGCAGTGAACGCTTATCAAAAGGGCGATAAGGTGGCGCTACACCTGGCGGAGGGAAAGATCACAGTGGGGGAGAGGGAGTTTAAATTTGAGCCCCTTCCCGGAAAGTTGCTGGAGGTACTTGACAGCAAGGGACTGGTCAATTACCTGAGCAGAGATTCAGAAGGGAAATAAAGTCCGGTTTTTCCGTTCTTCAAACTCCCGGTTCACCCAAATGCACCATAGGTTCAGGGATTTTTCAGACCTTTTAATGGAAAATCCCGATCGCTTATTCGGTATTAAATTAGTTTTCCTGTACAACTATATTTAGTATATTTGCACCGCTTTTGGTGGTCCATGCAGTTCTTCAGACCATTGAAAAGCAGATCGAAACGGTTCCGTAGCTCAGCTGGATAGAGCAACAGCCTTCTAAGCTGTAGGTCGAAGGTTCGAATCCTTCCGGAATCACC